>NZ_JBHRWK010000027.1:0-140468 GCF_042647925.1 Amycolatopsis speibonae | reverse complement strand
CGATCCACCGGACGAAAACCCATAGCCACACCAGGATTCTCCCAGCATCACCAGCCCACACCAAAATCATCACCAGCAGGTCGCCCCAAAACGCAACAGCCTCCCTGGGTCCCTCAAGGAGTCCTTCACGGACTCCGCGTTCCGGGGGTCAGGCGTTGAGTTCGTTCAGTTCTTCCAGGCTGGTCGGCACGTGGAAGGGCGGCGTGCTGGTGCCCATGATGCGGTAGCGGTCCCACGGGTCCGGGTCGGAGAGTTCGCCCTTCGCGCTGTACTCGCCCGCGCGGATCTCGACGGCGGTCTTCTTGCCGCCGGCGGCCGCGGACACCTGCTCGTTGGTGGCCACGCGGCCGTACCAGCGGTAGTACCCGTCGATGGGCTGGAAGTAGCCCCGCAGGTCGACCGTCGCCGCGACCTCGGTCCCGTTGATCACGAGGACCGCTTCGCCGGCGTAGCCGTCTTCGTCGTGCTCGCTCATTGCCCCTCCACCTGCTTTTCGTCGGTCTTCCGCATCTGGACGACCTTGTTCTCTTCGAGCGGCAGGTTCGGGTCGATGACGATGCCCTGCTGCCGGGAGAGGCCGTCGATCGCGGCCCAGATGATCTGCGTCAGGTACTCGACGACGCTGTCGCGGCCCATCGAGCGCCGGTCCAGCCACCATTCGCCGGTGCTCTGCACCATGCCGACGATGCCGTGCGCCCACGGTTCGGCGGCACCGGAGTCCATGTTGAACATCCGCATGTAGTCGCCGAGCAGCGCGGTCAGCGCGGTGGCGATCAGTTCCTTGTCCTCGGCGACGACGTCGGACTTGACGAGCACCTTCTCCTGCAGGCCGCCGCGCGCGAGCAAGCGGTACAGGTTGGGGTGCTCCTCGATGACGCTGAAGAACGCGTCGAGCGCCATCCGGATCCGGGGGACCGGGGCCAGTTCGGAGTTGATCGCCGGGATCAGCCGCTGGAAGAGGATCTCCGTGCCACGCTGCCCGAGCGCGACGTACAGATCCGCCTTGTCGTCGAAGTGCCTGTACAGCACGGGTTTCGTGACGCCCGCTTCGGCGGCGACGTCCTCCATGCCGAGGTCCGGGCCGTGTGTGTCGAGGGCGCGGAGGGCGGCCTCGACGAACTCCGCGCGACGCGCGATCCGGTGCTTGCGCCAGCGGTCGCGACGGGCATCGCCCGTGTCGGCCTCACCCGCCGTGGGGTGCTTGCTCGACTGCTTGCTGTTGCGCTTGACACGTTCGATCACCCAAGTCATGCTACCAGAGGTAACTGTTACCGCGAGTTACAGATAGGGGTGTGTCGGCAATGACGCGGGCGCTGAAGGAAACCGACCGGGAGAAGACAGCCGAGCGGCTGCTCAAGTCCTCCGCAAACAAGTTCTACGACCCCGACGTCGACATCGACTGGAACGCTCCGCTCGTGGACGGGAAGCGCTACATCCCGGCACACCGTTCCTCGCTCTACGGCACGAAGCTGTGGGACTCACTGTCCGAAGAGCAGCGCATCGAACTCGGCAAGCACGAGGTCGCGAGCGTCGCCACGACCGGGCTGTGGTTCGAAATCCTCCTGATGCAGATGCTGCTCAAGGAGGTCTACGACGAAGACCCGACCAGCTCGCACGCGCAGTACGCGCTGACCGAGATCGCGGACGAATGCCGTCACTCGACGATGTTCGCGCGGATGGCGTCGCGGATCGGCTGCCCGTCCTACGGGCCCGTGCCGTGGCTGCGGCGGCTGGCGAAACTGATGCCGTCGATCAGCTACGGCCCCGCGCGCTACGGCGCGATCCTGGTCGCCGAAGAGGTCCTCGACCGGCTTCAGCGCGAGCAGATGAACGACCCGGACATCCAGCCGCTGGTGCGCATGGTCAACCGGATCCACGTTCTCGAAGAAGCCCGGCACGTCACCTTCGCCCGCGAAGAGGTCACTCGCGGGATGGCGAAGCTGACGAAGAAGGAAATCGTCTATCAGCAGTTCATCATCGCGCTGATCTCGTACTTCGTGACGCGGGCCTTCATCAACCCGAACGTCTACAAGGCCGTCGGCATCCGGCCGCGTGACGGCGTCGAGGCCGCGCTGAACAACCCGAACTGGCAGGGAAGCGTCCAGTGGGCGGGCGAGAAGATCATGCCGTTCCTGCAGGAATCCGGTCTGGTCGGCAAGCCAGGCATGTACTTCTGGCGCAAGTCCTTCCTGCTGCCGGGGAAGCGATGAGGGGCGTCAAACAGCGCGGCACCGTTTCCTGGGATCCGTCGCGGGAGCATCGGTTCGTGACCGGCGACGGCACCGCCCTGCACGTCGAGCAGAGTGGCCCCGCCGACTCCGAACTCACGCTGGTGCTCGTGCACGGCTGGACTCAGGACCACCGGACCTGGGACGGCGTGGTGTCGCGGCTCGGCGACTCCGTCCGGATCCTGCGCTACGACCTGCGCGGCCACGGCGGCTCGGCGCCGGCGAAACCGGGGACGGCCACGATCGCGACCCTCGCCGACGATCTCGCCGAACTGATCCAGGACCGCGTCCCGAACGGACCGATCGTGCTCGCGGGGCACTCCATGGGCGGCATGACGATCATGGAATTGTCCCGCAGGCATCCCGACCTCGTGGCCCGGCGCGTCGCCGGGGTCGCGTTCGTCGCCACTTCGTCCGGTGAGATGGACCGGATCACCCTCGGCTTGCCGGGGATCGCGGGCAGCGGCGCGGCGAGGTTCGAACGGAGGCTCGCGAAGCTGCTCGCGAAGAACCGCCGGGACGCCTTGCCGCTGCCGCTGTCCGTGGTGCGTCCCGGCGCGCGGCTGCTCGTCTTCGGACGGCGCCCGCAGCGGGCCGACGTGGACTCGGTTGCCGAACAGCTGCTGTGCGCGCATCCGGCGAGTGTCGCCGGATTCCAGGACGCGATCTCGCGGCACGACTGCCGGGTCACGCTCGCCGCGCTGCGGGGAAAACCGGTGATCGTGCTGTCGGGGGAGCGGGACCGGCTGTGCCCGACCTCGCACGCCAAGGTCATCGCCGACGCGCTGCCGGACGCCGAATTCGTGCGCTACCCCGGCGCGGGGCACATGCTTCCGCAGGAACGGGCGCAAGAGGTCTCGGCCCGCATCGCGGTGCTGGTCCGTCGCGCCGCGAGGGTCTGAGGGGAGCAAGGGACCTTTACTATCGTTAGCGTACCCATGCTAACTAACCGAAAGTCGAAGGTGTCGGGTCGATGTGGCCGACGAGAACGTGAGCCGTCCCCTCGGGACTCTAGGGCTACCCGGCCGTCGCGACCGGTCCGGTCAGGCGGGACTGTGTGGATTTCTGCTCATCTGACGCACCAAAATCCACCCAGTCGGCACCCGAGGTCCGGTGTTGCGCAAAGTCGCCGACCCATCCCACGAACACGCCACGTTTGCCTTACCCCTCAATAACTAAAGGGGCGTATGGCGTGATCGAGCCACTGCCGGGCGGGCGGCCGCACCATGAATGTCCACAAGAGACACTCTGCGGGTGATTGACTGTCCGATTGATGTCGGTATGCACGTTTCTGTGGAGAGTCGTGAGTGATAAAGAGCGTTCTAAGGCTCTTTATCACTCACGACTCCTTCGCAAAGTCGCCCAGAGCGGGTATTTCGGCGGAAAATTGTCCCTTGCTCCCGCTCAGAGGCGGGTGTAGCCGTTCTCGAGCAGGCGGACGCCCGTGCCTTTGTAGGCGTCCTGGTCGTCCGGGGCGAGGGTCGCCAGCCCGTCGACGTAGCGGTTGAGCATGCAGAAAGCGGCCGCGATCAGCACCGTGTCGTGGATTTCGACGTCTGTCGCGTCCTCCGCGCGGGCTGCCGCTATCAGGTCTTCGCTCACGGATTTCCCGCCTTCGCGGACAGCGAGCGCGACGTGCAGAAGCGCCTTCATCTTCGCTGACACGGGCGCTCCGTCGACGTCTTCCCAAGCCGCTTCGACGACCGGCATACCGCCTTCGAGCGCTTCGGCGGCGACGGCGGCGTGACTGCGTGAGCAGAACGTGCAGTCGTTACGGCGTGAGACGACCGCGCCGACCAGTTCGCGTTCACCCACGCTGAGGCTGCTCGGGCCGCGAAGCAGCACTTCGGCGAGTTGCCCGAGCGGCGCCGCCGTCTCCGGCCGGTAAGCGAACAGGGCGGCGATGCCGGGCAGGTTCTCGTCGAGCGCGATGTGGGGCATGGCGGACTCCTCGCGGGTCGGCAACGCGGTCGCAGGAGTCATATCCGAAATCCGGCCCAGCGCGTTCCGCTGGACGGGCCAAAAGCGACAGTAAAGGTCCCTTGCTCCCGGCTGCTCGTGGTTGAGTCGGGTGGACACTCACCAGGGGGCACCGTGATCGTCAGAATCCGAGGCCGCGCGCTGCCCGACGGCGAGTACGTCGACCTCTACGCCGACGGCGACCGCTGGACGGCCGATCCGGTCCCCGGCGCGGAGCTGATCGCCGAAGGCTGGCTGCTGCCGGGGCTCGTCGACGCCCACACCCATCCCGGTGCCGAGGCGCCCGGTGACCGGATGGACGAGGAGATCCTGCGCGCCGACCTGCGTCGGCACGTCGACGCCGGGGTCACGATGATCCGCTCGCCCGGCCTGCCCGGCGAGCCGCCCGAGTGGTTCGGCGCCGAACCGGGGTTGCCCCGCGCGGTGCACGCCGGACCGTGGATCGCCCAGCACGGCCAGTTCTTCGACGGCTGGGGCCGCCGCGCCACCCACGCCGAACTCCCCGCGCTCGCCGCGGCGCAGGCGGGACGCACCGGCTGGGCCAAGATCATCGCGGACTGGACCGTCGGGGACGAGACCGTGCCGTCCGACGTCATGACAGCGGTCGTCGAGGCGGTGCACGCGGTGGGCGGGCGGGTCGCGGTGCACTCCCAGCACGCTGCCGGCGGCGAAGCCGCGGTGGCCGCGGGAGTCGATTCGGTCGAGCACGGGATGTGGCTCGACCCGGGCTACCTGCCGGCCATGGCCGCCCGCGGAACCGCCCTCACACCAACGCTTTCGGTGTTCCAGTCGGCATTGGGGAACGTGCGGAACCGGGAGGACTCGCCGCGGAAACGCTGGTTCGTCGACGGCGCGGAGGCGCATCCCGCGCTGGTCGTGGCGGCGGCGGAGGCCGGGGTGAAGATCCTCGCCGGAACGGATTCCCGGCCACACGGCCGCGTCGGCGTCGAGATCCGCGCCCTCGCGGAGGCAGGGCTGCGGCCGCACGACGCCCTCGCCGCGGGCTCGTGGGCCGCGCGCGAGTACCTGGGCCTGCCCGGGCTGGTGCCCGGCGCGCCCGCCGACGCCGTCGTCTACGCCGAAGATCCGCGCGAAGACCTGGCGCAGCTGGAGCATCCCGTCGCGGTCGTTCTGCGGGGTGTCCGCGTCAGGTGAGCTAGCTTGATCTTTTCGACTGGGGAGTTGGAACCATGAAACAACGCAGATCCGTCCTGTCGGTCTTCAGCCTCACGCTCGCCGTCGCCCTCGGCGCCGCCTTGCTCGGCGGTCTCGGCGGCGGGACCATCGAAGCCGGGAGCGACGCGGAATTCACCGGAGCCGGCCGCGTCGTCATCCGTGACGCGTCGATGGTGCTCACGATGGACCCGAGTCTCGGCGAAGGACCGCTCGGCGCCCTCGCCGACGCCGACGTCGTCCTCGAAGGCACCAAGATCAAGCAGGTGGGCAAGGACCTCGACGCGGGCGCCGCGAAGGTCGTCGACGGTCGCGGCAAGATCGTCCTGCCCGGGTTCGTCGACCTGCACAACCACCTGTGGCAGTCGCTCATCCGCGGCTGCGCGGCCGACAAGGAACTCGTCGGCTGGCTCGGCGAATGCGTCATCCCGCTGTACCGGGCGCCGGTGACCGACGCGGACGCGTACGCGGGCACGAAGCTCGCGGCCGCCGACGTCGTCTCGACCGGCATCACGACGGTCACCGACTGGTCGCACGCGTTCAACGCCGACTTCGCGAAGGGCGGCCTCCGCGCTCTCGGCGAGTCGAAGCTGCGGTTCCTCTACTCCTACAACGGAACCACCGATCCCGCGCTGCAGAACGAGATCCGCCGCGTGAAGCGCGAGGTCATCGACCCGAACCCGTTGGCTCGCCTGCAGGTCGGCACCCATCCGTCCACCGGGAACTTCCCGAGTGTCGAGGCGTCGGAGAAGCTCGCGCGCGAGCTCGGTGTCTCGCTGAACGTCCACCTGCTCGAATCCAAGGCCGACCTGACCGCCGGGCAGATGGACGCGCTCCGGCGGGCGAACGCGCTGCACCCCGGGCTGGTGGCGAACCACGTCATCCAGGCCACCGATGCCGACCTCGACGAACTCGCGGCCGCAGGCGTCAGCGTGGCGCACAACCCGCTGTCGAACATGCGGCTCGCGTCGGGCGTGATCCGGCTGCCGGAGATGAAGAAGCGGGCCATGAAGGTCGGGCTCGGCCTCGACGGCGGCACCAACGACACGAGCGACATGTTCAACGTGATGCGCGCGGCCGTCGGCCTCCAGCGGGCGATCGCGACGGATCCGGCGGTCTATCCGGCCACGACGGACGTCCTGCGCATGGCGACGCTCGGCGGCGCGGAAGCGCTCGGGATGGACAAGGAGATCGGGTCGCTGACGCCGGGCAAGCGGGCGGACCTCCAGCTGGTCGACGCCCAGGCGGTCAACTTCGCGCCGAAGGTGGACTGGGTGAATCAGCTGGTCTTCAACACCCAGCCCGCGAACGTCTCGTGGGTGTTCGTCGACGGCCGCGCCCTCAAGCGCGAGGGCCGCGTTGTCGGCATCGACACCGCGAGGGTCGTCGCCGACGCCCAGGCCGCCGCGGACCGCATCAAGAAGCTGCTGCCCCAGTAGCCCACGCAATTCGGCACCTACTTGCGATCAGGGCAATCGCAAGTAGGTGCCGAAACGCGGGGTCAGTGCTGCAGCGGGAAGCCACCACCGATGCCTCGCCAGGCGAGGTTGGCGGTGAGGGCGACGGCTTCTTCGCGGCTCATCGACTTGTGGTGCGCCAGCCAGAACCGTGCGCTGACCTGCGAGAGCCCCACGAGGCCGACGGCGAGCAGCCGCGCCTTGTCCTCGTCGAGGCCCGCGTCGGCCGTGATGGTCTCCGTGATCGCGTCGACGCTGGCCGACGTCGCCCGGTCCACCGCCTCCTGCACGGCGGGCTCGCCGCGCAGATCGGATTCGAAGACCATGCGGAACGCGCCGGCGTCGTTGTTGACGAAGTCGAAGAACGCGCCGACCGTCGCCGGGACACGCTGCTTGTTGTCCGTCGTGGAGTCGAGCGCGTCCTTGACGCGTCGCACCAGTTCGTCGACGTGGCTCTCCAGCAACGCGATGTAGAGGTCGAGCTTGCCGGGGAAGTGCTGGTAGAGGACCGGCTTGCTGACTCCGGCCTCTTCGGCGATCTCGTCCATCGCGGCGGCGTGGTAGCCGTTCGCGGCGAACACCCGCTGCGCGGCGGCCAGCAGCTGGGCGCGGCGTTCGGTTCTGGGCAGGCGGACCCCTCGGGCCTGCAGTCGCGCCATTTCTGTCATCGTGCCTCCAGTCGAGCGGGGCTCCGCAGGGCGGGGTCACCGCCGCGTGAAGTGAGCTCGAGATTACTCGCCGGTACGGCCGGACCGCCAAGGGTCGGGCATCCTTGTGCTGTGTCTTCTCCAGTTTCCCGTGCCGCCGGGGGTCGTCCGCCGCTGACCCACGTACCGCTGTCGCGCAGGTCATTGCCGTCGCTGGACCCCGCGCCGCCGCCTTGGCCCGGGGAAACAATAGGTGTCGGCGGGGTGAAATTGCACATCCGCCGGACTCCGGGCGGTCCCGGGACGGCGGTCTACGTCCACGGGCTCGGCGGTTCGTCCACGAACTGGACCGACCTCGCCGCGCTGCTGGCGCCCCAGGCGGGGGGTACTTCGGTCGATTTGCCGGGTTTCGGCTATTCGGAGCCGCCTGACGCCTTCGACTTCAGCCTCGACGCGCACGCCGAGGTCGTCGCGAACCACATCGAGAGCCTCGAAGCCGGGCCGGTGCACCTGCTCGGCAACTCGATGGGCGGCGCGGTCGCGCTGCTCGTCGCGGCCCGCCGCCCGGAACTGGTGAAGACGCTGACGCTGATCTCGCCCGCGATGCCGGATCTCCGTCCCAGCATGAAGCGGCTGTCCGACCCGCGGATGGCGTTCGCGTATCTGCCGGTGATCGGCCCGCGAGTACGTCGTCAGCTGGCCGCGCTCGGCCCGCGCGAACGCGCCATGCAGGTCATCAAGCTGTGCTTCGCCGAGCCGGGCCGCTTCGCCGAAAGCAGGCTGGACGAACTCGAACAGGAGCACAGCGCCCGCGCCGCCTTCGCCTGGGCCGCCCCCGCGCTGGCCCGCAGCACGTTCGGCATCTTCCGGACGTGGTCCGCGCGCGGGCCCGCGTCGCTGTGGGCGGTCGCGCCGACGGTCGCCACGCCGACGCTCGTCGTATGGGGGCAGCACGACCGGGTGATCTCCGTCCGGCGCGCGGAGCGCACCGCTCGGCTACTTCCGCACGCCCGGTTGCTCGTTCTGCCCCGAACCGGCCATGTGGCGCAGATGGAACGCCCGAATGTCGTAGCGAAGGCCGTTTTGGGGATGTGGGAATCGGTCGAATCGGGCACCTGGTAGCCCATTCGGGTGGGCGAGACACGCCGCACGAAGCGGCGGTCGCTCACAACATCACAGTTCGGTTATGGCACCCTGGTCCCCGTGGATCGGGTTAAGCAAGGCGCGCAGGGCGAAGGTCGGCGGTCTCAGTACTCCGCGTCCGCCCGGCGTCCGTCGCGCGCCCAGCCCCGGACCTCGGAAGCTCCGCGCACCGGTCAGTACCGGCCGACGACGCCGCCGTCTCAGCGGCTCGATGAAGACCGCTACCGCCCGGGCGGTCGCCGGACCAGCGCCCAGCCGCTCAGCGCGTCCTGGAAGCCGCACGAGTCCGACACCGCCAAGACCAAGGCCCGCAAGAGCAAGGGCGGCATCGGCCACTTCGCCAAGACCTACGGCTGGCGCGTGTACGCGCTGCCGATCCTCGTGGTGATCACCGCGCTGGTCGTGTTCAACACCGCCACCGGCCCGGCCGAGCCGATCGCCTCCGACGGGACGAGCCTCGCTTCGGCCGACGGGTCCGCCGGCAACGGCGGCGAGCCGGGTGCGGGTGTCGACGGCGGCGGCGACGTCCTCCCCGAGAACCCGGCCAAACCGGTCGACCTCAAGATCCCGACCGCCGACCTGCCCAAGGGTGAACCCTTCACCGAGTCCGGCCAGGGCACCTATCACGTGGTGCCGGGCAAGGGCGAGAAGGTCGGGAAGGGACAGCTGTACACGTACACCGTCGAGGTCGAGGACGGCATCGATCCGACCAGCTACATGGGCGACGACAGCTTCGCCAGGTCGGTCGAGCAGACCCTGTCCAATGCCAAGAGCTGGACGTGGGATGGGAAGAAGGCGCTCCAGCGCGTCGACGCGAGTTTCCCGAACCCCAACTTCCGGGTGAGTCTCACCACCCCGAACACGACGCATCGCGCGGACGTCTGCATGTTCCAGATCACCTATGAGACCTCGTGCTACCGGTCGAGCTTCGACAAGCGCGTGGTGATCAATCTCGCCCGCTGGGTGCGCGGAGCGATGGCGTTCCAGGGCGACATGGTGTCGTACCGTCAGTACGCCATCAACCACGAGGTCGGGCACGCCCTGGGTGGAAAGCACCTGGGCTGCCAGGAAAACGGCGCGATCGCGCCGGTCATGATGCAGCAGACCTTCGGCGTCTCCAACGACTTCGTGGCGCAGCTGAACGATCTGCCGGGTGGGGACCGGGGCAGGGTTCCCGCCGACGGCAAGGTCTGCAAGCCGGGCTCCTGGCCGAATCCGACACCTTAGCCTCCACCGTCTCAGCAGCTGGAATTTCCCAGGATATGAAACAGGGGAAGTCGTTTCCGCCTGTCGGTGTTGTAGATACTGGGATGCGACCCGCGATCCACGCGAGATGGAGGACCCGATGTCAGGCACGCTGCCGCCGCTCGTCGAGCCGGCCGCCGAGCTCACCAAGGAAGAGGTGGCCCGGTACAGCCGTCACCTGATCATCCCGGACGTCGGGGTGACCGGGCAGAAGCGGCTGAAGAACGCCAAGGTGCTGGTCATCGGCGCCGGAGGCCTCGGCAGCCCGGCGCTGCTGTACCTGGCCGCGGCCGGGGTCGGCACGCTCGGCATCGTCGACTTCGACGAGGTCGACGAATCGAACCTGCACCGCCAGGTCATCCACGGCCAGTCCGACATCGGCAAGCTCAAGGCCGCGTCGGCGCAGGAGTCGATCGCCGAGATCAACCCCTTCGTGAAGGTGCACCTGCACACCGAGCGGCTGGAGTCGTCGAACGCGCTGGAACTGTTCGAGCGCTACGACCTGATCCTCGACGGCACCGACAACTTCGCGACGCGGTACCTGGTGAACGACGCCGCCGTGCTCACCGGCAAGCCCTACGTGTGGGGCTCGATCTTCCGGTTCGAGGGACAGGCGAGCGTGTTCTGGGAGGACGCGCCGAACGGCAAGGGCCTCAACTACCGCGACCTCTACCCCGAGCCGCCGCCGCCCGGCATGGTCCCGTCGTGCGCCGAGGGCGGCGTGCTGGGCGTGCTGTGCGCGTCGATCGGTTCGATCATGGTCAACGAAGCGATCAAGCTGATCACCGGCATCGGTGAGCCGCTGCTGGGCAGGCTCGTCAGCTACGACGCGCTGGAGATGAAGTACCGCGAGGTCAAGATCCGCAAGGATCCCGAGACCCCGAAGATCACCGGGCTCATCGACTACGAAGCCTTCTGTGGCGTTGTGTCCGACGAAGCCGCTTCGGCCGCTTCGGGGCACACGATCACTCCGGCGGAGCTCAAGGCCAAGTTCGACAACGGCGACAACTTCGCCCTCATCGACGTCCGCGAGCCGCACGAGTACGAGATTGTCAACATCAAGGGCGCGACGCTGATCCCGAAGGACCGGATCCTCTCGGGCGAGGCACTGGCGGAACTGCCGCAGGACAAGCCGATCGTGCTGCACTGCAAGTCGGGCGCGCGTTCGGCGGAGGCGCTGGCCGCGCTGCACCAGGCCGGGTTCAAGGACGCGACCCATCTCGGTGGCGGCGTGCTGGCCTGGGCGCGGCAGATCGACCAGAGCCTGCCGACGTACTGACGCTCTTGTGCCGCTGACCAGCGGAAAGAGAGCAAGGGACCTTTGCTCCCGTTAGGTCTGGTTGAGGGCCGTGAAGGCCTCCTTCCCTACTCTGAAGGTAGGGAAGGAGGCCTTCACGGAGCAGCCCACCCAGGCACAGGCGCAGGCGATAGCAAAGGTCCCTCGCTCCCTTCCTGCGGTCAGTAGCCGAGGGACCCGCCCGTGAAGATCGCGCGCACGAAGGTCGCGAAGCCGGCGAAGACGTCCGTCCGGTTCCCGCCGGAAGCTTTCGGCAGGGCGGCGACGATCTCGGTGTCGGTCAGCGGATGGGTCTTCCCCGCCAGCTCGCGCAGTTCCTCGGGCTTCCAGTTGTGATTGCCCGCGACATGCGCCGACAGCGCGCCACGCCGCTGGACGAACTCGATCTTGTCCGCGTTCTGCCGGACGAACTCACCGTCGCCGACCGAAGCGCACGTAGCGTTCTGAAGGCGCCAGTCAGTCTTCACCGGCGTCTCGCAGCTCTCGATGGCGTCGGTCGCGAAGGTCCAGACGGGCGAGATCCACAGCTGTGGCGCGTACTCGACGATGAGCGACCCGGAGTCTTCGGTCGCCTTCGTCGGGAGACGTTGGGGACCGAGGTCGGCCGCGAGGGTGCGATCGCGCGGGACGTCGACAGCGGCCAGCCGCCGGGCGGCGGTGTCTTCGGGCAGGGCCGAAGGGACGGCGATCCCGCCGGCGATCAGGGTGATCAAGAGCAGTCCCGCGCCGGTCCGCACCCCGAGGCCGGGCGCGAACAGTCCGGCGGCGAGCGCCACCGGCGCCCCGAGGAACGGCACCGCGAACCAGGGGTCGAACGCTTCCGCCACCTCCAGCACGAAGATCGCGCCGAAAACGCCGAAAGCCCCGACCGCGGTGGCCCAGGCCAGCCGGGGCCACGGTTTCGCGAGAGCCGGAAAAGCCAGGTAGCCGACGAGATAGACCGTCCCGATCGCCACGAGCGGAACAGGCAACGCGACCCAGGGAACGTGCAGGAACGCGGCGAGCGGGAGCAGCAGGCCCACGGTGACCGAGCCCAGCGTGCCGAGCAGCCACAGGGAGCCGAGCGCGAGGGCGACGAGCTGGCCGTCGGTGAAGCGGCGCTGAGCCGTTCGGGGGATCACAGCGGAAGAATGGCAGGTCAGGAGTGATTGTGTCTTGAGTATCGCTACTCAAGACCAGCGCGTCTTCTCGTTCGTGGCGCGGAAGACGGGGTAACGTGCCGAGCCGTGCGTGTCACCCTAGAAAGCCCTCCGGAACACGTCTGTTCGGCGTTCGGCGGACGTGACGGTGACGCGGAGCCGCTGCCGGGCACCACCGCCTGGCGCTACGCCGATCTCGTGCTCAAGCCGGTCGTGGACAAGGCGCGGACTCTGTGGACGGCCCGGGCGCTGGAGGCCGTCGACGAGCCGGGGCTGCGGGTCGCGAAGCCCGTCCGGTCCAGCGACGGCCGGTGGGTGGTCGGCGGCTGGTCGGCGAACCGGTTCGTTTCCGGCACGGCCGAGCACCGCTACGACGACGTCGTGCACGTGGCGGTCAAACTGCACCGCGCGACAGCGGGGTTGCCGCGGCCGGACTTCCTGGGGCGGCGCACCGATCTCGAGGCACTGGCCGACAAACTCGCCTGGGGCGAGGCGGACCTGTCCCTCGACGAGAACAAGGGCGGCCGCTGGTTCGAGGTGCTGGCCGGTTCCCGAAGACCGGTCAAACTGCCGGACCAGGTCGTCCACGGCGAGCTGCTCGCCGGTGTGCTGTTCGACGGCGACGCGGCCCCCGGCATCGTCGATTTCGTGCCGTACTACCGGCCCGGCGAATGGGGCGCCGCGATCGTCGCGGTCGACGCGCTGGTCTGGGGCGGCGCCACCATCGACCTGCTCGAACGCTGGGCGCATCTGCCCGAATGGCCCCAGCTCCTGCTGCGCGCGGTCCTTTTCCGCCTGGCCGCCAACGCTCTCGACCCGCGGTCGACGCGAGCGGCGCACGACGGGCTCCGCGCCGCCGCCCGCGACGTCAGCGCCGTGCTGTGAATCCGTGAAGGCCCCCTGAGAAGGAGGCCTTCACGGACGGCTCACTCGGTGCGCAGGCTCTCCGCCTTCGCCGCCGAGCGCACGAACGGCCATGTCGACGCCGTCACCAGCAGCACCACCGCGATCGTCGCCACGGCGAGCACCCCGACCGCGGCCCAGTCGATGTACAGCGCACTCCAGAACATCCGCTTGCCCACCGCGGCGATGCCGATCCCGGTCGCCGTCGCGATCACGATCCCCAGCAGCAGCGGAATCCCGTTCTGCCACAGCAAGGACCGCAGGATCACGCGCACCGGCACCCCGGTGGCGGACAGCGCGCCGAGGGCTCGCCGCCGCTCCCGGACCTGTTCCTGGGCGAGCACCAGCAGGCTCACGCCGGCCAGCAACAGGACGAACAGTGCGCCGCCGAGCAGGATGCTCCGCATGTCACCGAACATCTGGACCTCGTCGGTGATCCGCTTCTGGTTGTACGCCGTCACGGAGGCTTGCCAGCCGAACGGGGCGACCGAATTCCGCACCAGTTCGACGAAGTCCGGGTTCGCGGTCCCGTCACGCAGGCTCACCGAGACCGAGGCGGCGGCCAGGTCGACGCCCGCCATCGCGGCGGGTGTCGCGAGCACGTGCACCCCGAGATAGACGGCGAGTCCCGACGGCTTCAGATCGAGCGTCCGAGGTGTGGCCGGAACGGTCCAGGACTGTGTCCGCTTGGCCATGTCGGTGAGCGTCACCGACTGTCCTTTGTGGAACGACGGGGCTTTGGCGAACACGTCGCCGTCGTGGCAGTCCGTCGCCCCCGTCGACGCTTCGATCGTGGCGCAGTCGGCGACACCGAACGAGACGAGAGCGCCACTCTGGTCGAAGTACATCGACCGCATGGCCTGGAAGTCGGCCGCGCCCGGCACCGCTCGCGCCGCGGCCACCGCCTGCTCGGCCGTCGGGCCCTCCGCGTGGACGATCATCCGGCCTGCCATCGTGTCCCGGTAGTCGCCCTGGTGTACCGCCTGGCCCGCGATCAGGCTCTGCAACCCGATCGCCCCGGCGAGCACCACACAGACGCCCGCGACCACCCGCGACGGGGTCCCGCTGTCGCTCTGCAGACGGCGGATCGCGAGCTGGAACGACGGCGACCCGCCCTTGACCCGGGACACGACGCGCTCCAGCAGCCACGGCAGCAGCGCCGGGATCCCGAGCATCAGCAGTACCGACCCGGCGATCGGCGCCGTGCGGCCCACCTCGCTCGCCATGCCGAAGTCCGGTACCACCAAAGCGATTCCGGCGAGGATCGGCAGCAGGCGCCACCACAACCGCCGCTTCGGCGGCGCGGTCTCGCGGACGACGCCGAGCGGTTCGACGATCGTGTGCCGCTGGGCGAACCACGCCGTCAGCACGGCCAGCGCGGGGACGACGAGCACGATCAGCACCACCAGTGGCCACGGCGGTGTGAGGTCCTTCGGGTAGAGCCCGAAGCGGAGCACCTGGAAGTTCGTCACCGCGCCGCGGAAGAGCAGGAACAACGCGGCACCGACGACGAGTCCGGCCGCGGCGCCCACGAGCGATTCCGCCGCGGTGATCCGGCGCAGCTGCCGGATCGACGAGCCCGCCAGGCGCAGCGCGGCGAGCCGCCGGTCCCGGGTGGAGCCGCCGAGCCGGGAGGTCGTCCCGATGAAGATGAACACCGGCGTGAGCAGGACGACGAGCCCGACCAGCAGGAGCATCATGATCCCGTTTTCGAGCACGTCGTCGTAGCCGGGTTCGGCGCCGAACCCGTAGATCTTGATCCCGTTCTGCAGCGTGTCCGTGCCGACGTAGGCGATCAGGTCGTTCGGATTGAGTGTGGTCTCCGCGGCGATGAGCCCGGCGGGCTTGCCGGGCAGACGAGGCCGCAGCAGGCCGCTGGTGTCGGACGTGACGAGTTCGTCCAGCTTCGGCGAAAGGAAGACCTCACCCGGTGCCGGCAGCCGGTCCACACCCGGCGGGATCGGCGAATTCGGGCCGGTCGGCCGCAGATGGAGGAGTGCGATCGCCTGACCGCGGAAGTCGGTCGTCGTCGCGTCGTAGAACAGCGGGGCGACGCCCGGGAGCGGTTCACTCTGTACGTAAGAGTCGAACGTCCGCTGGTCCCGGTTCTCCTTGATGGTGCCCGCGGAAGCGCCGGTCAGGAGGATGGCCACCGCCAGCCCGATGCCGGCGGCGCTCAGGACGAGCCTGACGATCGAGCCCCGGCCGCCCCCGACGGCCAGCCGGAATCCCAGCATCAGGTCTTCGCGTCCGGTCACCGGGCCACCACCGGTTCGCGTGTCCGGCCGTCCCGCACGATGACCTCCCGGTCGGAGTAGGCGGCCACCCGCGGTTCGTGGGTGACCAGGACGACGGCGGCGTCGGTCTCCTTCGCCGTCTTGGAGAGCAGGCGCATGACGAGTTCGCCGCTGAGCGTGTCCAGCGCGCCTGTCGGTTCGTCGGCGAAGATCACCGACGGTTCGGTGATCAGCGCCCTGGCCATGGCGACCCGCTGGCTCTGCCCGCCCGAAATCCGGCCGGGCGTGCTGTCGTCCACGTCGCCGACTTCCAGCTGATCGAGCCAGTTCCGCGCGATCCGTTCGGCGGGGCGGCGTTTCATCCCGCCCAAACGCAGCGGCAGCGCGACGTTCTCCAGACTGGTCAGTTCCGGCACGAGCTGCCCGAACTGGAAGACGAAGCCGAATTCGGTACGGCGCAGGGCACTGCGTTCGGCGTCGGGCATGGTCGCGAGGTCGCGCCCGCGGAACAGCACCTGTCCTCCGTCGGGGCGCACGATGCCGGACAGGCAGTGCAGCAGCGTCGACTTCCCCGAACCCGACGGGCCCATGATCGCGACGATCTCGCCGGCTTCGAGCGTCAGCCCGGCCCCGGCCAGCGCCTGATCGGGGCCGAAAGCCTTGTGCAGGCCCAAGCCCTGTAACAACGGTGTTTCCACTTTGTGGTCCCCAGGTCAGCGCGCCAGCTGGCGCGCGAGATCGTCGAGGCGGGCGGCGGTGAGTTCCAGCCACCGCAGATCCGCTTCCAGGTGGAAGAGCGCGTGGTCGCAGATCAGCTGGTCGGCGAGGTCGCCGCCGGTTTTGCGGGCGGTGAGCTCGCGCATGGCGCGGAGGTGGGAACCGCGCTGGGTGTCGAGCAGGTCCTGGGCGCCGCGGCCGGACAGGAGCGCGAGCACGACCTTGGTGTAGAGCGTGTTCTGCAGGTAGACGGAGGGACTTTCCGGACTTTTCAGCCAATCCTCGACGTTGGTGACACCGGCGTCGGTGATCGCGTACCGCTTCCGGTCCGGACCGCCGCCCGCTTCGACGCCGTTCTCCTCGACGAGACCGTTCTTCAGCAGCCGGTTCAGCGTCGAGTAGACCTGCCCGTAGTGCAGGGGGCGGTCTTGGCGGAACTGCTTGTCGTAGAGCTGTTTGAGGTCGTAGCCGTGCTTGGGGCCCGCTTCGAGCAGACCGAGCAAGGTGTTCCCGATGGACATGCGGGCGACTATACACACGATCTATACACACGGTGAATAGTTTTCTCGTGAGTGCTGAGGACGGTTCCAACCGTCCTTGTCACTCACGAGGGCCGGACCTCACGGTGTGACGTCCATCGGCGGCGGGCAATGTCAAACGCCTGAAACATTCGGGAGTTCTCAGGTAACACGGCCTACCTACCTTCAAGCGCTATCGACGCCTGGAGGAGGTGCCCGTGCCGCTCGCCACCCCTGTCCCCACCCGCGCGGTGGACACGCACTGCCCGTACTGCGCCCTGCAGTGCGGCATGAGCCTCGACGGCGCCCGCGTCGCCCCGCGCGACTTCCCGGTCAACGCCGGCGGCCTGTGCCAGAAGGGCTGGACGTCGGGGGAGCTCCTCACCTCGCCTTCCCGCTTGACGACACCGCTGATCAGGGTCGACGGTGAACTCCGGCCCGCGACCTGGGGACGGGCGCTCGATCTCGTCGCGCGGCGGCTCACCGAGATCCGCGCGGCCAAGGGCGCCGACTCGGTCGCCGTCTTCGGCGGCGGCGGGCTGACCAACGAGAAGGCGTACCTGCTGGGGAAGTTCGCCCGTGTCGCGCTGGGTACCTCGCAGATCGACTACAACGGCCGGTTCTGCATGTCGTCGGCGGCGGCCGCCGGGATCAAGGCGTTCGGCGCCGACCGAGGGATGCCGTTCCCGGTCACGGATCTGGCCGACGCGGACGCCGTCCTGCTCATCGGCGCGAACCCGGCCGAGACGATGCCGCCGTTCACCCAGCACCTGCGCGGCGCGGACCTGATCGTCGTCGACCCGCGCCGGACGCCGACCGCCGAACTCGCCGGGCTGCACCTCGCGCCCGCGCCGGGCACCGATCTCGCCCTCGCGCAAGGGATCCTGCACGCGGTCGTCGCCGACGGCCTGCTCGACCAGTCCTATGTGGACGGGCGCACGAACGGTTTCGAGCAGCTGTGGCGTTCGGTCGCGGCGTGGTGGCCCGAGCGGGTCGAGCAGGTCACCGGGGTCTCCGCCGCGGATCAGCGCCACGCCGCCGCCAAGCTCGCCGCGGCCCGCAACGCCTACGTCCTCACCGCGCGCGGCACCGAACAGCACGCCAACGGCACGGCGATGGTCAACGCCTGGATCAATCTCGCGCTCGCCCTCGGCCTTCCGGGGCGCAAGGGGTCCGGATTCGGCTGCTTGACCGGGCAGGGCAACGGGCAAGGCGGGCGCGAGCACGGTCAGAAGGCCGACCAGCTGCCCGGCTACCGCAAGATCGACGACCCCGCCGCCCGCGAGTATGTCGCCGGGGTCTGGGGTGTGCCGCCGGAATCGCTGCCGGGGCCGGGTCGTTCGGCCGTCGAGCTGCTGGAAGCGCTCGGCACCGAAGACGGACCGAGCGCGCTGATGGTGTTCGGCAGCAACCTCGTCGTCTCCGCGCCCCGGGCCGGGAACATCCAGGAGAAAGTGTCCTCTTTGGACTTCCTGGTGGTCTCGGACCTCGTACTCTCGGAGACCGCGGCGATGGCCGACGTCGTCCTGCCGGTCACCCAGTGGGCCGAAGAGGACGGCACGATGACCAACCTCGAAGGCCGGATTCTCCTGCGGCGTAAGGCGATCGACCCGCCCTCCGGGGTGAAGACGGATCTCTACGTGCTTTCCGAACTCGCCCGCCGGTTCGGCCAGCCGGACGGCCGGTTCCCGACCGACGCCGAGACCGTCTTCACCGAACTTCGCCAGGCGTCCAAGGGCGGCGTCGCCGACTACTCGGGCATCACCTACGACAGGCTCCGTGACGGCGAGGCCCTCTACTGGCCCGTTCCGGCGGAATCGCATCCCGGCACGCCGCGGATGTTCCTCGACCGCTTCGCCCATCCGGACGGCCGCGCGCGGTTCGTGCCGGTGGACCACGTCGGCCCGGCCGAACCGCCCGACGCCGAATTCCCCTTGCAGGCCACCACGGGCCGGGTCCTGCAGCACTACCAGTCCGGGGCGCAGACCCGGCTGGTCAAGGAACTCAACGACGTCGTGGCGGAGGCCTTCGTGGAAGTTCACCCGGACACCGCCGCCCGGGCGGGACTGGCCGAAGGCGACCTCGCCGTCGTGCGGTCCCGGCGCGGGGAGACCGTCGCCCGGGTCCGCTGCGTGCCGTCGCTGCGCCCGGACCTGGTGTTCCTGCCGTTCCACTTTCCCGGCGAAGGCAGGGCGAACCTGTTGACCAACCCGGCGCTCGACCCGACCAGCCGGATGCCCGAGTTCAAGGTGTGCGCGGTCGCGATCGCCCCGGCCGGGGTCGTCGCGTGAGCCCCCGGTCGGTGGTCATCGCCGGATACGGGATGGCGGGCGCGCGGCTCGCGGACGAGATCCAGCGCCGCGATCCCGACGGCGAACGCGTGCGGCTCACCGTCGTCGGCGCGGAGAAGCACACCGCCTACAACCGGGTGCTGCTCTCGTCGGTGGTCGCCGGCACCATGCGGCCCGACGCGGTCCGGCTGCACGACGACGAATGGCCGTCCCGTACCCGTGCCGATCTGCGCCGGGGGGTCACCGCGACGGCGATCGACCGCGACTCACGGCGGATCCACCTCGACGACGGGTCCACTGTGGACTACGACGCGCTCGTGCTCGCCACCGGTGCGAACCCGTGGATGCCGCCGGTGGAGGGGCTCGAACCGGGTCCGGACGTCGTCGCGTTCCGCACCCTCGACGACTGCGCCCAAATCCTCGACGCCGCCAAACTGGGCGCGCCGGTCGCCGTGCTCGGTGGCGGCCTGCTCGGCCTGGAAGCCGCGCGAGGCCTGGCGGGGCGGGGGAATCTCGTCACCGTCGTGCATCCGATGCCGCACATCATGGAACGGCAGCTGGACGCGGAATCCGCGCGGGTGCTGACCAGGAAGCTCGAAGAACTCGGCGTCGACTTCCGGCTCGGCGTCGGGGCCGCGCGCTACGTCAGCGGCGACGGGCTCAAACTCGACGACGGCACGCACGTGCCCGCCGATCTCATCGTCGTCTCGACCGGGGTCCGGCCGGAGACGAAACTGGCGGCGGACGCCGGGCTGACCGTCGAGGGCGGCATCGTCGTCGACGATCTGCTGCGCACCAGCGACGGCCGGATCCACGCGATCGGCGACTGCGCGAAGCATCCCGGCGCGTTCGGCGGGCTGGTGCAACCCGCTTGGGAGCAGGCCACCGTCGTCGCGGATCTGGTCACCGGGACGAAATCCGCGTCGCGCTACCGCGGCACCCAGGCGGTGACCCGGCTGAAGGCCCGCGGCATCGACCTCACCGCGCTCGGCGAGACGATGACCGGCGCGGACGACCCGACCGCCGAAGTGCTCACCTTCAGCGACCCGGCGGGTTGCCGCTACGGCAAGCTCGTCATCCGCGGAAACCGGGTGGCGGGCGCGATCCTGCTCGGCCTGCCCGACGCGGCCGCGTCGATCACCCAGCTCTACGACCGGGGCACGCCGGTGCCCGAAGACCGGCTCGCCGTCCTTTTAGGACGAGCGTTGCCAGCGGGCGCGCCGTCGGCGTCGAGCCCGGCCGATCTGCCCGCGTCGGCGGTCATCTGCCGCTGCAACGCGGTGACCAAGGGGCGGCTCGTCGAGGCCTGGCGTGCCGGTGCCACCGACGTCCCCGCCCTCGCCGGGGCGACCCGCGCGACGACCGGCTGCGGCGGCTGCGAGGACGCCGTCGGCGGGGTCGCGAAATGGCTGGCCGCCCAGTGAACCCGAACGCATTCACCACCGAGGAGGACCGCATGACCGCTCGCGGTAAACGCTGGATCGAGCACTGGGACCCGGAGAACGAGCGGTTCTGGGAGGAGGCCGGGAAGAAGATCGCCCGGCGGAACCTCTGGTTCTCAATCCTGGCCGAACACATCGGCTTCTCCGTCTGGACACTGTGGTCGGTCATGGTCCTGTTCATGGGGCCGCAGTACGGTTTCTCGGCCGCCGACAAATTCCTGCTCGTCTCGACGCCGACGCTGATCGGCGCTTTCATGCGGCCGCTGTACACCTTCGCCGTCGCGAGGTTCGGCGGCCGGAACTGGACGATCGTCAGCGCGATGCTGTTGCTGGCGCCGACGATCCTCGCCGCGATCGTGATGGAGCCGGGCACCTCGCTCGGCACCTTCCTGCTGGTCGCCGCGCTCGGCGGGGTCGGCGGCGGGAACTTCGCGTCGTCGATGACCAACATCAACGCGTTCTACCCGGAGAAGCACAAGGGGTGGGCGCTCGGGCTCAACGCGGGCGGCGGGAACCTCGGCGTGGCCGCGATCCAGCTGATCGGCCTGCTGGTCATCGGCACCGTCGGCGCGACCGCGCCCCGGCTGGTGCTCGCGATCTACATTCCGTTGATCGTCCTCGCCGCGACGTGCGCGTACTTCTTCATGGACAACCTCGCCTCGATGAAGGGCGACACCAAGGCGATGCGCGAGGTCGTCAAGGATCCGCACACGTGGGTGATGTCGTTCCTCTACGTCGGTACGTTCGGTTCGTTCATCGGGTACAGCTTCGCTTTCGGCCTGGTGCTGCAGAACCAGTTCGGCCGCACCCCGTTGCAGGCGGCCGCGGTCACCTTCCTCGGGCCGCTGCTCGGTTCGTTCTCGCGGCCGACCGGCGGCTGGCTGGCCGACCGGATCGGTGGCGGCAAGATCACCTTCGTGACGTTCGTCGGGATGGCCGCGGCGACCGTGGTGCTGATCCTCGCGTCGACGTCGAACTCGCTGGCGCTGTTCACCGTCGCGTTCATCGTGCTGTTCGTGCTGACCGGTGTCGGCAACGGCTCGACGTACAAGATGATCCCGGCGATCTTCCGCGCCAAGGCGAAGGTCGCGATCAGCGAGGGCGCGGACGAGAAGCTGGAAATGCTCAAGGCGCGCAAGCTTTCCGGCGCGCTGATCGGGCTGGCCGGGGCGATCGGCGCGCTCGGCGGGTTGTTCATCAACCTGGCCTTCCGGCAGTCGTTCGCGGACACGAAGAGCGGGGTGCCGGCGTTCATCGCCTTCCTGGTCTTCTACGGGCTGTGCTTCACCGTCACGTGGGCGGTGTACCTGCGCAAACAGCAGACAGAGGTGGCGAGCACCCGAGGTCTGGCGCTCGCCGGGGCGGAGGTCTGATGCGGAAACTCGTCGTCGTCGGCCATGGCATGGTCGCGCACCGGCTCGTGGAGGCGGTGCGCGCGGAGGACAAGACCGGTGCGTGGCAGGTCGTGGTACTCGCCGAAGAGGCGCGGCCCGCGTACGACCGGGTCGCCCTGACGTCCTATGTGGACACTTGGGATCCGGCGTCGCTGGCTTTGGACGGTGCGGACTACGCGGATGACCCGCTGGTCGAACTGCGGCTCGGTGATGCGGTGGCCTCGGTGGACCGGGACCGCAAGGTCGTTCTGACCGAAGCCGGGTACGAGCAGCCATACGACACGCTCGTCCTCGCGACCGGTTCGCGGCCGTTCGTCCCGCCGGTGCCGGGGCACGATCTGCCGGGTTGCTACGTCTACCGGACGATCGAGGATCTCGACGCCATCCGGGAAGCCGCGCAGCGACCCGGCCGCGGACGGCGTTCAGCGGTCGTCATCGGTGGCGGGCTCCTCGGGTTGGAAGCGGCGAAAGCGTTGCGGGACATGGGACTCTCGCCGCACGTCGTCGAGATGGCGCCGCGTCTGATGCCGCTGCAGGTCGACGAGGGCGGCGGCGGTCTGCTCCGGCGGCTGATCACCGGCCTCGACGTGACCGTCCACACGGGAACGTCGACCGACGCCATCGAGCCGGACGGCTCTCGCTACCTCGCGAAGCTGGGCAATGGAACCGAACTCGACGTCGACCTGGTCGTGTTCTCCGCCGGGATCCGGCCGCGCGACGAGCTCGCCCGCTCGTCCGGGCTGGAAGTCGGCGCACGGGGCGGCATCCTGGTCGATGACTCGTGCCGGACGTCCGATCCGGCGGTGTACGCGATCGGCGAATGCGCGGCCGTGGGCGGCAAGGTGTACGGCATCGTGGCGCCGGGTTACGCGATGGCGGAGATCGTCGCGGCGCGGCTCACCGGCGGTGAGGGCACGTTCCCCGAGCCGGACATGTCGACGAAACTCAAGCTCATGGGTGTCGACGTCGCCAGTTTCGGTGACGCGCACGCCGCGACCGAGGGCGCGCTGGAGGTCGCGTTCAACGACGCCGTCGCCGGTACCTACAAGAAACTCGTGATCTCGGACGACTCGAAGACGTTGCTCGGCGGGGTCTTGGTCGGCGACGCGAGCGAGTTCAACACGCTCCGGGCGATGGTCGGCAGGCCGCTGCCCGCCGAGCCGAGCGCGATCCTCGCCCCGGCCGGTGGCGGGGCCGCGGTCGGTGTCGACGCGCTGCCCGACGCGGCGCAGATCTGTTCGTGCAACGCGGTTTCCAAGGGCGCGATCACGCACGCGATCACCGAGCAGGGCTGCGATTCGGTCGCCAAGATCAAGGGCTGCACGCGGGCGGGCACGGCGTGCGGGTCCTGCGTCCCGCTGCTGGGCAAGCTGTTGACGGCTTGCGGTGTCGAGCAGTCGAAGGCGCTGTGCGAGCACTTCGGCCACTCCCGCGCCGAGCTGTTCCAGATCCTGCAGGCCACCCGGATCAGCACGTTCAGCGAGATGATCGACCGGTACGGCAGCGGAACCGGCTGCGCGATCTGCAAACCGGTGATCGCGTCCATCCTGGCGACGCTGGGCAACGGGCACATCCTCGCCGGTGAGCAGGCGACCCTGCAGGACACCAACGACAAGTTCCTCGCGAACCTCCAGCGCAATGGGACCTATTCGGTGGTGCCGCGGATCCCCGGCGGCGAAGTCACGCCGGAGAAGCTCATGGTGATCGCGCAGGTGGCGATGGATTTCGGGCTGTACACCAAGATCACCGGCGGGCAGCGGATCGACCTGTTCGGCGCAGGAGTCGACCAGCTCCCGCTGATCTGGCGGCGGCTCGTCGACGCCGGGTTCGAGTCCGGGCACGCGTACGGGAAGGCGTTGCGCACGGTCAAATCCTGTGTCGGCTCGACGTGGTGCCGCTACGGTGTGCAGGACAGTGTCGGGCTCGCGATCGAGCTGGAGTTGCGGTATCGCGGCCTGCGCTCGCCGCACAAGCTGAAGTCCGCTGTTTCGGGCTGTGCGCGGGAATGCGCCGAGGCGCGGAGCAAGGACTTCGGCATCATCGCCACCGACAAGGGTTGGAACCTCTACGTCGGCGGTAACGGCGGCGCGACCCCTCGGCACGCGGATCTTCTTCTGTCCGAAGTAGACACTGAGACCTTGATCCGCACGATCGATCGGTTCCTGATGTTCTACGTCCGCACGGCAGACCGCCTGCAGCGCACCGCGCCGTGGGTCGAGGAGATGGAGGGCGGTCTCGACCACCTGCGCGCGGTGATCGTCGACGACAAGCTCGGCATCTGCGAGGACCTCGACGCCGCGATGGCCAAGCATGTCGGCGACTACGCCGACGAATGGCGTGGGGTGCTTGAAGATCCGGAGAAGCTGGCGAAGTTCAGTTCGTTCGTCAACGCGCCGGGCACGCCGGATCCGACGATCTCGTTCCGACGAGAACGCGACCAGAACGTACCCGTGCTGCTGGGCATCCCGGAGGTGAAACAGTGACGACCTCGATCGAGCGCACCTGGACCGCCGTCTGCGCGGCGGGTGCCGTCACCGAATGGTCCGGCGTCGCCGCCCTGCTCGACGACGGCGTGCAGGTGGCGATCTTCCGGTTGCCCGGCGACAGGTGGTACGCACTGTCCAATCTGGACCCGATGAGCGGCGCCGCGGTGCTTTCGCGGGGGATCGTCGGTGACGCCGGCGGTGTCCCCGTGGTGGCTTCGCCGGTGTACAAGGAACGGTTCGACCTGCGGACCGGCGAATGCCTCGACGCCGAAGGGATTTCGGTCACGGCGTACGGGGTCCGGGTCGCGGGGGGTGTGGTGGAGGTGGAAGCTTCACCGTGACAGAAGTGTTGCCCCTGGCGGGCTTCGTCATCGGGATCACGGCGGCGCGACGAGCGGACGAGCTCGGCGCGCTGTTCGTGCGTAAGGGTGCGACCGTTCGCTACGGCCCGGCGATCCGGATCGTGCCGCTCGCCGACGACACCGAACTGCGGGCGGCCACCCAGCGCCTGCTCGAAGACCGGGTCGACGCCGTCGTCGCGACGACCGGGATCGGCTTCCGCGGCTGGGTCGAGGCGGCCGAAGGCTGGGGGCTGGGGGAGGAGCTGCTGGACAGGCTGGGGGAGTCGTCGCTGCTCGCGCGCGGCCCGAAGGCCAAAGGCGCTATCCGTGCGGCCGGGCTTTCGGAGGACTACTCGCCCGCGTCGGAGAGCAACGCCGAGGTGCTGCGGCATCTTCTTGAGTCCGGTGTGGACGGTCATCGGATCGCGGTGCAGCTGCATGGCGAGCCTCTTCCGTACTTTGTGGACAGTCTGCGTGCCGCAGGTGCGGAAGTGATCGAGGTGCCGGTGTACCGGTGGGTCGGCCCGGCCGATCCCGGGCCGCTGGACCGGCTGCTGGACGCCGTCCTCGACGGCTCGGTGGACGCGCTGCCGTTCACCAGCGCGCCCGCCGCCGCGTCCCTGCTGGCAGTGGCGAGGCGGACCGGGCGGCTGCCGGGAATCGTGCGGGCACTGGAAAAGCGCGTCGTGGCGGCCTGTGTCGGCCCGATCACTGCGGCGCCGCTGGCCGCGCTCGGGATCCCGACGGTCCAGCCCGCGCGGTCGCGGATCGGGGCGCTGGCGCGGACGGTGTCCGAGGCGCTCGAAGCCCGCTCGCCGCGGCTGACGGCGGGCGGGCGGAGTATCGAACTGCGTGGTCAGGCGGCGCTGGTCGACGGGCAGTGGTGCGACATCGCGCCCGCGCCGATGGCCATGCTGCGGGCGCTGGCGGAGTCGCCGGGGCGGGTGTTCTCGCGGCGGGAACTGGTCGCGGCGTTGCCCGACGGCGGCGAGGAGCACGCCGTCGAGACCGCCATCGGGCGCCTGCGGAGCTCCTTGGGCGCCCCGAAACTCGTCCAGACGGTGGTGAAACGGGGCTATCGCCTGGCCGTCGACCCGTGACACCCGGCAATTCGTCACCTACTTGCGGGCGTCGCGCAAGGAGGCGACGCAAGTAGGTGACGAATTGCGGGGGTCAGGAGAAGGTGACGCGGTGGTCGGGGAACTCCCGGGCGGTGGCGACCCGGGCGGCCTCCTCCTCGGCCGCCTTCCGCACGGCCGGGCGGAGCGCGTCGAACGGGGTGACGGTGAAGTCGAGCCGCTTCTTCCCGCTCGCCTTGGCCCGCCACACGCCGGCGATCTCGCCGTCGGCCAGCAGCGCGCCGGGGCTGCCGAGGATCTTCCAGACCTCCTTCTGCCTGGCCTTGTCCGGCACGACCACGGCACGGTCCCGCGCCTGGACGAACGGGTCCAGCGGCGGCAGCAGGCGCACCACGTCCGGCTCCGGCGGATTCTCCAGCAGCGCCACCCGGTCTTCCGGCAGGAACGCCTTCTTGCCGTCGACCCGGACCTCGGCCAACCTGTCCAGCCACATCGCGTCGACCCCGGCGCGAGTCGTCCCGACGTAGACGGCGGCGTCGCCGGGGGAGGCCGGTCCGTTGATCCGCAGGTAGCCCTCGACCACGCGGGTCGCCGCTTTGACGTCGGGCGACGTCTTCAACGCACCGCGCTTTTCCAACGGTGCCAACGTCGCCGGGGTCGCGCCCGCCTCCAGCCGGGCCCCGGCGTGGATCGACGCGACCCGCATCAGCTGCTCGTAGATGTGCACGACACCACAGCCGCGGCAGGCGTACGACAGCCCGTCGGGGATCAGTTTCGTGACCGCGCCGCTCACCGTGCCCTTGGTCTGAACGCCGGTGACGACCTTGCGGATCGCCTTCGCCGCGGTGAACAGCGCGTCCGTCGCGGACATCCCCGCCGCTTCGACCTGCTTGCGCTGCCAGAGGATCCGGGCCATCGCGTCCTTCTCGTCGAGGGGCACGAGGGCGGCCCGGATCGCGTCCAGTTCCGTGCGGCGGTGGAAATGCGGCGCGCCGCGATGCGTCCACGCGAGCACGAAGCGTTCGTCGTCCCAGACGCCGGGCGTGATATCGCCGTCGACCCGGGCGGCGAGGCCCAGCAGGGCGGTGTCCCGCACGGAATCCTGCAGCCCGAGGTCGAACACGGCCGCCGCGGCCGGGTCCGTCTCCTCCCGGTGCAGTCCGTGCGCGGCGATCCGGTACGCCAGCACCTGCTCGCGATCGACCTCGAGCACTGGTCCTCCCTAAAGCGAGTAGTCGAGCGTGTACGACATCGTCGGCTCCCCGAGTGCGCCCGTCGTGGTCCCGGTCCCGGTGATCCCGGCGAGTTCACCTGTTCCGGAGCCCGCGACGACCTCGAACGTCGAGGCGAAGCCCTTCTCGTCGAAACCGCAGTCGTGCTTGATCACGAAGCTTCCCTTGCGCCCGTCCACACTGCCCTCGAAACGTTCGAAGCCCGGTGCTGTCGTGCCACCGCCGTCGTAGCCCTCACCCGCGTAGTACAGCAGGTAGTCGAGGACCGACTCGCCTTCGATCAACCCGCTGTAGCCGAACGTGGCGTGCGCGTGGGCCACGCGCGGCCCGCCGTCGGTGCCGCTGACGATGGCTTCTTCCCAGTTCTTCACGGCGAAAGTGTTCATGGGTTCACCCTGTCAGCCATACCTGTCAGGTTGTGTCAGGTTTTCGGGGATACTGGATTCATGCGCGCGAGCAGACTCCTGTCGGTCCTCCTCCTGCTGCAGAATCGCGGCCGGATGACGGCCGAGGAGCTGGCGACGGAGCTGGAAGTGTCGGTTCGGACGGTCTACCGCGACGTCGAGGCGCTGTCCGCGGCCGGTGTCCCGGTGTACGCCGATCGCGGGCGCACCGGCGGATATCAGCTGGTCGACGGCTATCGCACGCGACTGACCGGGCTGACGGAGGAAGAGGCGCAATCGCTTTCCTTGGCGGGTCTGCCCGGCGCGGCCTCCGAACTCGGGCTCGGCACGGTCCTCGCCGCCGCGCAGCTCAAACTGCACGCGGCCATGCCCGCCGAGCTGCGCGCCGGGGCGAGCAAGATCTCCGAGCGGTTCTACCTGGACGTCCCGGGCTGGCATCGCGGGATCGAGAGCCTGCCACGACTGTCCGGACTGGCCGACGCGGTCTGGCACGGTCGCCGGATCAAGGTCCGGTACGAACGCTGGGGGCAGCGGAAGGTCGAGCGCGTCCTCGACCCGCTGGGCCTGATCCTCAAGGCGGGCAACTGGTATCTCGCGGCGCGGTGCGACGGGACGGACAGGACCTATCGCGTCTCCCGGATCGAAGACCTCGAAGATCTCGGCGAGACCTTCGAACGGCCGTCCGACTTCGACCTCGCGCGGTATTGGAAGGAGTGGTCGGAGCAGTTCGAAAAGCGGATGTACTCGCGGGTGGCGGTGGTCCGGCTGAACGAGTTCGCCCGCATACTGCTGCCGTTCTACCTCGGGGCCGTCGGGGCGCGGGCGTTGCGGGAAGCGGGCGCCGAGCCGGACGAGGACGGCTGGCTGACGATGGACCTGCCCGTGGAACCGGGAGAATCGGCGGTCGGCGAACTGCTGCGGTTCGGCGGGAACCTCGAAGTACTCGAACCGCCGGAGCTGCGCGAGCGGCTGGCGGAGGAGATCAGGAAGATGGGCGCGCGTTATGGCTGACTTGGCCGGCATCACCATCGGGATCACCGCGGAGCGGCGGGCCGAAGACTTCATCACCGCACTCGAGCGGCACGGCGCGACCGTTGTGCACGCGCCCACCATCCGCATCGTCCCCTTGCCCGACGACACCGAACTGCGGGCGGCGACCGACGCGGTGCTGTCCGGACCTGTCGGGTTCACGGCGGTCACGACCGGCGCCGGATTCCGCGGCTGGCTTTCGGCGGCCGAAGGCTGGGGGCTGCGCGAGCCGCTGCTGGACCGGCTGGCGGCGTCACGGATCTTCGTGCGCGGGCCGAAAGCGGCCGGTGCGGTGCGCGGCGAGGGGCTGCGTGAGGAGTTCTCCGCGCCCGAGGAAAGCAACGCGGAACTGTTCGAGGGATTGCGCGAGGCCGGTGTTCGCGGGGAACGGGTCGCCGTCCAGCTGCACGGCACTCTGCTGCCCGGACTCACCGGACTGCTGCGGGACGCGGGCGCGGACGTCGTCCAGGCACAGCCGTATCGCTGGCTTTCGCCCGCTGACGTCGGACCTGTGCACGAGCTCGTCGAAAGCGTGATCGCCGGGCGGGTCCGCGCCATGGCCTTCACTTCCGCGCCGGCGGCCGCGAATCTGCTCACGCTGGCGGGTTCGCGCCGCGAGGAACTCCTCGACGCGTTGCGAGGTCCGGTGTTGTGCGCGTGCGTCGGCCCGGTGACCGCGGCGCCGCTGGAAGCCGCCGGAGTGCCGACCGTGCAGCCCGAACGTCAGCGACTCGGCGCCTTGGTGAAACTTCTTGTCGCGGAACTGCGCATTCGGCCGTCTTGACGCGGCTAATCCGCTTTGCCAGGCTCGACACCGGACGCACGGGAGGGCGGCGGATGTCCGGGTCTCAATCGGTCACCTTCGTGCGCGCGATGTTGCGAAAGGGATCTTCGGTGCTGGGCGCGAGTCCCGCCGACGAAGCACCCGACCCCGATTCCGTGCCGGACTGGCGTTACCGCGAAGACTCCGCGGACTCGATGCTGATGCGCGCGATCCGCTACTCCGCGCTCGGCCCGATCTTCTACCGGGTCGCCGCGTTTCCCAAGGTGTACCTCGGTTTCGCGGTTTCGAACGGGTCGGCCGGGATCGTGCCGGTGCTGAGCACGACGATCTTGGCAGTGCTGCTCAACGTCTTCGCGGTCTGGTGGGTGGTGCGCGGCCGCGGGATCCGGGCGAAGACGTCCGGGCGGCTGATGTACGCGGATCTCGCGGTGGGCATGGTGCTCACGACGATCGTGGCCGTGGCCGCGCCCGCCGAGATCCAGCCGTTCGCGATCGACGTCGCGTGGACGTGGCTGGTCGGGACGGTGGCGTTGTGGACGCTGTCGTTCGGGCTGCCCGCCGCGCTCGTGCTGCTGATCGCGGCCTTCCCGTTCCGGGCGTTCCTGACCTGGATCGGCGGGCTCCCGATCGACCATCCGCTCGCGGTGAGCCGTTCGGTGGGGTGCATGGTCGCGCTCGTCGTGGCGATGGTGACCACGGCCGGGATCCTGATCCTGCTCGGCGTCGGGACCCGGTTCGCGCTGGGGATCGGGATGCGCCGCGGGCAGCGAGCCGAACGTCTGCGGACCCAGCGGGTCATGCACGACTCCGTGCTCCAGACCTTGGAAGCGATGGGGTTGGAGGCCCCGGACGACGATTCCGCCGCCGCGGACCGGCTCGCGGAGTTGCGCGCGACGGCGCGGGCACAAGCGATCGAACTCCGGCGCGAACTGGTCGGCCCGGACGCGCCGTCAGCCCGCGGCCTCACGGCGGACCTCGCCGAAGTCGCCACCGAAATGGCGCGCGACGGCCTCCGCACCCAGCTCGTCGCGGCCGAGACCGAAGAGGACTACCGCCTTTCGCACGCGCGCCGGACCGCCATCCGTGACGCCGTCCGCGAAGCCCTCCGAAACACCGTGAAGCACGCCGGGACGAAGCAGGTCGTGCTTCGGGTCGAAGAGAGCGACGGCGGCATCGCGGTCATCGCGCGGGATCAGGGGACCGGCTTCAGCATGCTGGAGCGGCCGCCGGGATTCGGGATCAGCCAGTCGATCATGGCGCGGCTGGCGGAGGTCGGCGGGCGGGGGACGATCGACTCGCATCCGGGGCGGGGGACCCGGGTGACGCTTTGGGTGCCGCACTGAGGTCTCTGGTGGGCGCCGGTCGCGGGTCAGCGGAGAGCAAGGGACCTTTGCCAGCGTTCGTTAGCGCACTAACTAACGACAGCAAAGGTCCCTTGCTCTCTTTTTGCAGGTCAGGGCAGGTCAGGGTGGGGCCGGGTGTCTGCCTGGTGGCGCCTTCGCGGGGGTGAGAGGCGCGTAGGTCGACTTCGTGCCTGGCGGAGATGTCATGAACGGCTCGTTCAGGACGAAAACGTCCTGAACGACCCTTTCATGACACAGCGCCGTCGAGAAGGACCTCAGTCCTCGTCGGAGGGGACCTCGCCGGTCTCGATCTGACGCATCGCTTCCCGTCCGGCGGCCTCTTCGCTCAGCCCCTGCCGCCAGTAGCCCGTGAAGCAGATCGCCCGCTTGTCGATCCCGCGCTCCCGCACGAGGTGCCGTCGCACGAGTTTCACCATGTTCGCCTCGCCGGAAACCCACGCGTAGGCCGTCCCGCCCGGCAGTTCCGCCTTCCGCACGGCCTCGAGCACCGCGTCACCAACAGGGCCAGAACCGCGCACCACCCAGTGCAGTTCCACGGTTCCCTGCGTGTCGAAGACCTGCCGGTCTTCGCGGTCGCTGATCTCGACGTACACCAGCGCCCGCGTCCCGGCGGGCAGCGCCTCGACGATCGCGCCGATCGCCGGGATCGCGGTCTCGTCGCCGATCAGCAGCTGCCAGTTCGTTCCCCCGGGCACGTCGTAGAGCCCGTGCGGCCCCAGGAAGGCGACCTTGTCGCCCTCCGAGGCCCCCGAAGCCCACGCCGAAGCGGGGCCTTCGTCGCCGTGCAGCACGAAGTCGATGTCGATCTCCTGCGCCGATGGCCGCAGCGCGCGCACGGTGTAGGTCCGCATCGCCGGGCGGACGTCGTCCGGCATCGCGAGGTAGGTCTTGTACCAGGACATCACTTCGTCGCCGCCCAGTGGCGCGGGCAGCACCGGCTCCGCCTGGCCGGGCTGCGGGAAGAACACCTTCAGGTACTGGTCGGGCGCCTGGTCCACCAGCGATGCCCCGGAGAAGGTCACCCTGCTCATATGCGGGGTGAGCCGCCGGACGCCGGTCACCTTCGCCTCGATGTAGCTCATTAGGCGAGGCTAACCTAAAAAAGTCCCCCCAGGTCAGCGTCGTCATCGGGATCACGCTGCCACCGGTATTTTCGCAGGTCGACGCGCTGGCCGTCGGGGATGACGCCCTCCTCGCGCAGCCGTTGCAGCTGCTCGTCGACCAGATGCGGAGCCGGAGTGCCATCGGCGCGCAGAATGCGGTGCCAAGGCAGGTCGTGGCCGTCCTCGCTGAGGATCCGTCCGATCAACCGCGGTGACGGGGCTCCCGAAACCGACGCTATATCCCCATAAGTCGCGACCGAGCCGGCGGGCACGCTCGCGATGACCTCGCGCACCCGCTCCTGCAGTTCGTCATCCATGGGACCACTTTGCCGTGCCGCTGCGAGGTTGTGTCGGCGGGGCGTGGTTCCATCGTGGGCGTGAACGGGCGGCGAACAGCGGCAGGAACCGACGCGCGGCTGGTCCGCACGCCGGTCACCGGCACGCCGTCGTTCCAGTGGGATTCCGGCGCCCGCCGCCTGCTGGCCGCCCCGGACGGCTTCCGAAGGGTCCTCGGCGGTCCGGGCACGGGTAAGACGGCCTTGCTGGCGTCGGCGGCTTCGCGGCGCATCGCGGAGGGCGCGGACCCGGAGAGCGTGCTCATCCTGACCACCTCCCGCAAGGCGGCCGACGTCCTGCGCGCCGACATCACCCACCGGCTCACCACCGATCCGGAAGAGGATCCGCTGCCGCGCACGATCCGCGAGCCGCTCGTGCGCACGGTGCATTCGTACGCGTACGCGCTGTTGCGCATGGAGGCGCAGGCCGATGAGCTCCCGCCGCCTCGCCTGCTGGCCGGGGCGGAGCAGGACGTCGTCGTCCGCGACCTGCTCGCCGGTGACCTCGAAGCGGGCGCGCTCGACTGGCCGGAGCAGCTGCGGCCCGCGCTGAACGTGCCCGGGTTCGCCGAGGAGCTGCGAGACCTCCTGCTCCGCGCCGCCGAACGCGGGCTCGGCCCGGAGGACCTGGTCGAGCTGGGCAGGCGGCGTGATCGCGAAGAGTGGATCGCCGCGGGGCGGTTCTGGAGCCAGTACGAAGAGGTCACGCTGCTGCAGGGCGCGGGCGGCAACGCGCTCGGCGTCGCGAGCGCGCCCGCGCTGGACGCGGCGGAACTCGTCACGTCGGCGCTGCTGGCGTTGGAGGACGACCCCGAACTGCGCGAACGTGAACAGCGCAGGGTCCGGCACCTGTTCGTCGACGACGCGCAGCATCTCGACCCGTTGCAGACCCAGCTCGTCCGGCTCATCGGGCACGCGGCCGACGAGTTCGTCGTCGCGGGCGACCCCGATCAGTCCGTGTTCTCCTTCCGCGGCGCGGATCCCCGGCTGTTCGCCGACGCGGACGAGGACGGCGATCGCACGGTCCTGCTGACCACCGCGCACAGGCTCGCCCCGGTGATCCGCACGGCCGTCACGAAACTCGGCTCCGCGCTGCCCGGCTCGTCGCCGCAGCGCAAGCTCGTCGACGCGCCGGACGCCGAGGGCGGCGCCGTCCGCGTCCGCCTGATGCCGACCCCCGCCGGCGAGGCCAGCTGGATCGCCGATCAGCTTCGCCGCGCGCATCTCGTCGACGGCGTGCCGTGGTCGGAGATGGCGGTGCTCGTCCGGTCGCCCGCCCGCACTTTCCTTGTCCTGCAACGTGCGCTGCGGGCGGCCGGGGTGCCGATCGGTTCGGCCACCGAGGAACTGCCGCTCGCGAAACAACCCGCCGTCCGGCCGTTGCTGGCGATGCTGCGGCTCGCCGCGGATCCGGAACTGCTCGACGTCGACCTCGCCGAGATGTTGCTGTCCTCGCCCCTGGGCGGCGCGGATCCGCTCGCCCTGCGGCGCCTGCGTCGTGGCCTGCGGAGGCTGGAACTGGCCGGTGGCGGCCAGCGATCCAGCGACGAGCTGCTGGTGGAAGCCTTGCGCACCAACGACGTCCTCACCGGGCTCGCCGAGGCCGAGTCGCTGCCGATGCGCCGGATCGGGGGCCTGCTGCACGCGGCACACCAGGCCGTGGTGCGTGGCGAAGGCGTCGAGCAGGTGCTGTGGGAGCTGTGGCAGGACAGCGGTCTGGAGCAGCGCTTCCTGCGCCTGGTCGATCGCGGCGGTTCCCTGGGCTCGCAGGCGGACAGGGACCTCGACGCGATCGTCGCGCTCTTCGACGCCGCCGGTCGTTATGTCGACAGGTTGCCGAGGGCGAGTGTCGCTTCGTTCGCGGATTACCTGTCCTCGCAGAACATCGCCGGTGGCACGCTGGCACCCGCGGCCATGAAGAGCGAGGGCGTCTCACTGCTCACGGCGCACGCGTCCGCCGGTCGCGAATGGACGGTCGTGTCGATCGCCGGGGTCCAGGAGGGCAGCTGGCCGGATCTGCGGCTGCGCGGTTCCGTGCTCGGCGTCGAACGGCTTGTCGACCTCATGTCCGGCGTCGACGACGAGAAGGTGTCCGCCACCGCGCCGATCCTCGCCGAAGAACGGCGGCTGTTCTACCTCGCCGCGAGCCGCGCGCGGAAGACGTTGCTGGTCAGCGCGGTCGCGGGGGAGGACGAGCAGCCTTCCCGGTTCATCGACGACCTGGAGGAGAACGGCGCGGACGACGGCGGCCTCGACTCGCGGATGAAGCCGGCGGGACGGTCACTGGTGCTCGCCGAACTCGTCGGTGAGCTGCGCGAAGTCGTCTGTGATGAATCGAGCGAGCCGGAAAGACGGCAGCGGGCGGCGCGTCAGCTCGCGAAACTGGCCGCCGCCGGGGTGCCGGGCGCGCATCCGGGCACCTGGTACGGCCTGCTGGAACCTTCCACCGGCGAACCCGTGCACGGGCCGGGTGACCTCATCCGCATCTCACCGTCCACTGTGGAGGTTCTGGTCAAGTGCCCGCTGCGGTGGCTGATCGAACGCCACGGCGGCAGCGATCCGGCGCAACTCGCCGCCGTCACCGGGACCCTGGTGCACGGGCTCGCGCAGGCCGTCGCGGGCGGCAGCAGCGACGAACAGATCCGCGCGGCCCTCGACGAGGCGTGGGTGCGGGTCGACGCGGGGGCGCCGTGGTTCTCGCGCCGCGAGCGGTCCCGGGTCGAGCAGATGCTGCGGAACTTCATCTCCTGGCTGGAATCCAGCCGCCGGGAGCTGATCGAGGCCGGGGTCGAGCAGGACATCGAGGTCGAGCTGCCCATGGGGGAGGACGATGTCCGCGTTCTCCTGCGCGGCCGGGTCGACCGCGTCGAGATGGACAAGGACGGCCGCCCGGTCGTCATCGACATCAAGACCGGCAAGGTCCCGATCTCCGCCTCCGACGCCGAGGAACATCCGCAGCTGGCCGCGTACCAGCTGGCCGTGCTGCTGGGCGCGGTCGAGGGCGGTTCGAAACCGGGTGGCGCACGGCTGGTCTACGTCGCGAAGTCCAACAACAAGACCGGATCCACCCAGCGCGAGCAGGCGCCGCTGGACGAGGACGGCGGCAAGCAGTGGCTCGAACTGGTGCGTTCGGCCGCCGGGTCCGCCGCGGGCCCGGAGTACGGGGTCACCGAGAACCCGGACTGTGATCGTTGCCCGGCAAGGGGTTGCTGTCCGCTGCGGCCCGAGGGCAGGCAGGTGACCGGTCCTTGATCTCCGAACTCCAGCGCCGCCAGGTCGAACCAGGCGAGATCGCCCGCGCGCTCGGCCTGCACAGCCCGACCGACGAACAGGCCGAGGTCATCGCCGCCCCCATCGAGCCGTCACTGGTCGTCGCGGGAGCCGGCGCGGGCAAGACCGAGACGATGGCCGCACGGGTCGTGTGGCTGGTGGCCAACAGCATCGTGCCGCCGGAACGCGTCCTCGGCCTGACCTTCACCCGCAAGGCCGCCCGCCAGCTCGGCGAACGCGTCCGCACCCGGCTGCGGCGGCTGGTCGGATCGGGGCTGCTCGACAAGATCGACCCGACCGGCGACCTGCGCATGACGGTGACAGCCGGGGAACCGACGGTGCTCACCTATCACGCGTACGCCGGGCGGCTGCTGTCCGAACACGGTCTGCGGCTGCCTGTCCAGCCCGGGGTCCGGCTGCTTTCGGAGACGTCTTCGTGGCAGTTCTCCCATCGCGTGGTGTCCACTTGGGACAACGATCTCGACACCGATCGCGTGCCCTCCACGGTGACGGCGCAGTTGCTGGCGCTGGCCGGAGAACTCGGCGAGCATCTGGTCGAGACCGAACGGCTGGCGCAGTACACGTCGTGGCTGTGCGACGTCATCGAGAAGGCGCCACGGGCCAAGGGACAGCGCGCGTCCCTGCCGCAGAAACTGGCCGAAGTCATGGCGGCGCAACGCTTCCGGCTCGCCCTGCTGCCGCTTGTCGAGGCGTATCACACGCGCAAACGAGCTGAAGGCGCGCTCGACTTCGCCGACCAGATGTCGCTGGCCGCGCAGCTCGCCGACAACTATCCGGCGGTGGTCGCGGGGGAACGCGAGCGGTACGGCGCCGTCCTGCTCGACGAGTACCAGGACACCGGGCACGCCCAGCGGATCCTGCTGCGGTCGCTGTTCGGCGGCGTCGAACATCCGCCGATGCCGGTGACGGCGGTGGGCGACCCGGCACAGGCCATCTACGGCTGGCGCGGGGCGAGCGCGGCGAACCTGCCCCGGTTCACCACGGACTTCCCCCGTGACAACGGCGAACGGCTCGTCCCGGCACTGGATTTCGGGCTGCTGACCAGTTTCCGCAACCCGCCCGAGGTGCTCGAACTCGCGAACGCGATCTCGCAACCGTTGCGGGAGCGCGGTCTCGGGGTCGCGCGGCTGCGCGCGCTGGAAGGCGCGGGAACGGCCGACATCGCCACCGCGCTGCTGCCGGACGTCCGCGCCGAACGCGAGTGGGTGGCCGACGCGATGGCGAAGCGCTGGTTCGAAACCGTGGAGGAGACCGGAAAACCGCCGACGGCCGCGGTGCTGGTGCGCCGTCGCGCGGACATGGCGCCGATCGCGGCCGAGATGCGGGCGCGCGGTCTTCCGGTGGAGGTCGTCGGACTCGGCGGCCTTCTCGACGAACCCGAGGTCGCGGACCTGGTCAGCACGTTGCGGGTGCTCGCCGACCCGCTCGCGGGCAGCGCGGCCGCCCGGTTGCTGACCGGGGCGCGCTGGCGGATCGCGGCGGCCGACCTCGCTGCGTTGTGGCGCCGCGCGGGCGAACTCTCCTCGCCGGTGCCGCCTTCGGGCAAGTCCGATGTGGACGAACCGGTGCTGGTGACCGAGCGGGTCGAACAGGCCGGGCTCGCCGACGCGATCGACGATCCCGGGACGCCGGAACGGTATTCGCCCGAGGGCTACCGGCGGATCCGGCGCGTCGGCAACGAGCTTTCGGCGTTGCGCCGCCGTCTTGACCAGTCGTTGCCGGAACTGGTCGCCGACGTGGAACGCACCATGCTGCTCGACGTCGAGTCGCTGGCCCGACCGGGACCCGCCGGGCGCGCGCATCTGGACGCTTTCGCCGACGTCGTCACGGATTTCGCCGAGACCTCGCCGACGGCCACCCTTTTGTCCTTTGTGGACTATCTGAACACGGCCGCGCACGCGGAGGACGGGCTCACCCCCGGCGAGGTGGAGGTCGTGCCGGACCGGGTCCAGGTGCTGACCGTGCATTCGGCCAAGGGGCTGGAATGGCGCATCGTCGCGATTCCGCACCTGGTCAAGGAGGTCTTCCCCGGCAGGCGGCGCTCGTCGTCGTGGCTGCGGACGTCGACCTCGTTGCCTGCCGCGCTGCGCGGGGACTCGGAGGACCTGCCGGAGCTGCGGGTCGCGGAAGGCTATGACCGCAAGGAAGTCCAGGAAGCGCTGGAGCTGCACGAAGAGGGTTTCGTCGCGCGGGAAGCGGACGAGGAGCGGCGGCTCTGTTACGTCGCGCTGACCCGCTCCGAGCACACGATGCTGATTTCCGGCCATTGGTGGAACGAGAGCAGCGCGCGGCCGAAGGGGCCGTCGGAGTTCCTGCTCGAAATCGGTGAGGTGATGCGGGAGAACTCGGTCGGCCGGATCGAGCATTGGGCGGATGAGCCCGATGCCGACGGGCAGAATCCGCTGGTCGCGGACTCCCGCCGGTCGCGGTGGCCGGTCGATCCGCTGTGGCCGCGGCGCGAGGGCGTCACCAACGGCGTCGACATGGTCCTCGGTGCGATGGAAAACACCGCAGACGCGGAAGGCACCGAGGACGAGGACGATCCGGACGGCTGGATCTCCGACACCAAGGTGCTCTTGGAGGAGCGCGCGCGGGCGCGGGACCGGGTGCAGCAGGTCGTGCTGCCGCCGCATCTTTCGGTGAGTCAGCTGGTCGAGCTGTCGGCGGACCCGGCCGCGCTGGCCAAACGGCTGCGACGGCCGCTTCCCGTGCGCCCCAACACTTATGCCCGCCGGGGGACGGCGTTCCACGGGTGGCTGGAGCAGCGGTTCGGCGGCGAGCAGCTGCTGGAGATCGACGATCTGCCGGGGGCGGCGGACGTCGACGAGGCGCCGGATTCGGAGCTGGAGGCGCTGCGGACCGCGTTCGAGAAGAGCGAGTGGGCGAACAGGGTGCCGCACGCCGTCGAAATCCCGTTCTCGGCCGACGTGGTGGGTGTGACGTTGCGCGGGCGGATGGACGCCGTGTTCGCCGATCCCGACGGTGGCTGGACCGTCGTCGACTGGAAGACCGGCGGCGTCCCGGAGAAGGACCGGCTCGAGTCGCTGGCCGTGCAGCTGGCTGTGTACCGGCTGGCGTGGGCGGCCTTGAAGAAGATCCCGGTGGAGAAGGTGCGGGCGGCGTTCCACTACGTGAAACACGACAAGACCGTCCGTCCGGCGGATCTGCTGGACGCCGAAGGCCTGCGAAACCTCCTGCGGAGCGTCCCGACGATCTAGCGATTCGTCACCTACTTGCGGTGGTTGCGTAGGTCAACCACCGCAAGTAGATGACGAATCGCGAGGGGTCTAGGCGCGGTCCCGGACCTTCAGGGCCCAGGTCACCAGCGGGATCTGCAGCGGGACGCGGGCCCAGAAGGCCGCTCGCCAGTGCTTCGGGGCCTTCCGGCGGTCGGCGTCGACGGCCATCTTCACGTTCCCCGGCAGGACCACGACGAACAGCAGCGCGGCCGCGAGCCCGCCGAGCCGCCGCGTCTTCGGGTTGGCGACCGCCGCCGCGACACCCAGCTCGGCCACACCGGAGCCGTAGGTCCACGCCCGGGCCGAGCCGGGGAGCTGCTTCGGGATGATCGCGTCGAAGGGCTTCGGCTGGACGAAGTGCAGGACACCGGCCGCGCCCAGCAGGCCGGCGAGGAAATAGGCGGGCCGCTGAGACGGCTGGGAATCCGAAGACATGCCCTGAGCTTCGCATACCGCGCTGAACGTAAGGTTCGTCGGCTATCCTCGGCGACCGTGAGTGACGCGGACCAGGCCGGAGCCTGTGCATGAGGGTTCTCAAGCGTTTCCCGGTCCGGCTGAGCGACCGCCCGGACCACGAGCTCGTCGGCGTGATCCGGATGCCGGAACTGACGGTCAGCCCGCTGCGGTCGATCCTCAAACGGATCATCGGCGCGATGCTCGCCCTGCTCGCGACCGTTCTGATCGTCTACTTCGACCGAGACGGCTACCGCGACGCCAACGGCGACGGGCTCAGCCTCCTCGACAGCCTCTATTACGCGACCGTGTCGCTGTCGACCACCGGTTACGGCGACATCGCCCCGGCGACGTCGTCCGCGCGGCTGGTGAACGTCCTGGTGATCACCCCGCTGCGGGTGCTGTTCCTCATCGTCCTGGTCGGTACCACACTCGAAGTGCTCACCGAGCGCTCCCGGCAGGCTTTCAAGATCCAAAAGTGGAGGACGAAGGTGCGTGACCACACGGTCGTCGTGGGATTCGGCACGAAGGGCCGTTCGGCGGTCAACGCGCTGCTCGGGGACGAGAGCGTCGAACCCGACCACATCGTCGTCGTCGACACCGACCAGCAGGCGCTGGAAGCGGCGACTTCACTCGGCCTGGTGACCGTGCACGGTTCCGCCACCCGCGCCGACGTCCTGCGGGTCGCCGGCGTGCAGCGGGCCAAGGCCGTCGTCGTCGCCCCGAACCGGGACGACACCGCGGTGCTGGTCACGCTGACCGCCCGCGAGCTGGCGCCGAAGTCGCACATCGTGGCGTCGGTGCGGGAGGCGGAGAACGTCCACCTGCTCAAGCAGTCGGGCGCGAACCAGGTCGTGGTGTCGAGCGAGACCGCCGGGCGACTGCTCGGGATGGCGACGTCGACGCCGCTGGTGGTCGACATGGTCGAGGACCTGCTCACCCCCGAGTCCGGCCTCGCGATCGCCGAACGCCCGGTGGAACCGTCCGAAGAAGGCGGTTCGCCGCGGCACCTGCCGGACATCGTGCTGGGCGTCGTCCGCGACGGCGTCCTGTACCGCGTGGACGCTCCGCAGGCGGACGCGATCGAGCCGGGGGACAAGCTGCTGTACATCCGGAAGGTGACCGCCGCGGAGACGATCGAGCGGTAGCGGGGGAGCTTTGGTATCACCCTCTCCGGAACAGAGGGCTCCTGTGTTTTGCCGCGAGGTTCTGGGAGCATGGCGAGCGTGCGCAAGCGATCGGACCCCGCCAGAGGGCTCACCCCGGGGTGGAACTCCCTGGCCGTGGCGGCCGGTGCCGGCCTGCTGGTGATCTTCCTGGCCTGGTTCGCCGGGCCGGGCCTGTTCGGTATCACGAACGAGACTCAGGGGACGACCGTGCAGGCCGAGGTCGTCGAGCCCGCGCCCTGCACGGGCGGCGGGGCCAGCGAGAAGGTCAAGTTCGAATTCGGCGGCAAGCCGGTCGAGGGGTCGCTCAACGGCTGCGGGCACGGCAAGGGCGAGCGCATCGACGTCGTCGTCCCTGACGGTGCTTCGGGGGACGGGATCGCGGTGCACGCGGTCGACACGACGGCGGGCGCCAGCGACGGGCGGCGGCCGCTGGGGCTGGCCCTGCTGGTGTTCAGCTGTTTCGCGGGTGGGATGTACGTCTTCCTGGTGCTGCGCGGGCCGCGCGTCCCCGTGGCTGCCTGACCCCCGTGGCTGCCTGAACCCATGCCTCGTGAGTGGCTAGGCAGGTTCTATTGAGGGTGGCATGTTTGTGGACGGCGTCGGGTGACTCTGTGCGACGCCGGGCCTGTGGCGCCGACTGTGTGGATTTCGGTGCGTTGGATGACCGGAAATCCACACAGTCCTGTCGTGACCGGACCGGTCACGACGGTCGGACAGGGAGGGTGTGTGGAAATAGGGACGTTGAGCGTCCCTATTTCCACACACCCCTCACCCTGAGTGACACCTCGCGCCCTCGTCGGACGCGTCGACCCGACACCTTTGCCTTGCCCCTCAATAACTGTCCTCACCACTCACGAGCCCGGCGACCAGCCGCACCGGGCAAGCCGGAATCGCCAACGGCACCGGATCCGTCGGCGAGCGGCGACCCGCCACCACGCGCGAGAAAGTCAGGAGACGGCGCTGGCCGGGGCCGAGAAGGTGTTGCAGTCGGCGATCCGGTTGTTGCTCGCACCCGCCCGCCACCAGGACGCGTAATGCGCGTTCGTCCCGTGGTCCTGGCTGCGCGAGGTGTTGTCGCCCCGGGTCTCCTGGTCGTTCCAGGCCTTGTTGTACATGTCCCGGCTGACCGTGCCGCCCTGGTCGACGTGCGCGCCGAGGAACATCCCGGAGAAGCACTGCGCCTGCAGTTCCTTGCGCCGCGACATCTCCAGCCCGGCGGGGCTGTTCTGGCCCGCGTCGTAGATCTTCTGCCAGGCCGCGTCCATCAGCCCGGCGACCTCCTGCACGTGATGCCCGTACTCGTGCGCGAAAAGGGCGAGGTAGACGCCGGGGTTGTTGCCGTACTGGTCGGTCTGCAGACCGCGGAACGGCACGTAGAGGTTGTTCTCGCAGTAGTACGCCGCCGTCGCGATGCCCACCTGGATCGTGCCGCATTCGGTTTCGAAGCTGGCGCCGGTCGGGAAGTGCAGGGCGGGCGGGGTGAACGGCAGTTTGTAGGCGTCGAGGAACGGGCCCCACGCGTTGTCGAGGCATTTGCCCGCCGCGGTGAAGAACGCTTCGGCGGCCTGCTGGCTGCTCTGCCACTGCGGCAGCGCGCAGACGCGGTTCTGCAGTCCGGCGTTGGGATCCTGGAGGATCGGGTGGTCGCCGAGCTTGAGGATCTTCTGCGGCCCGCTCGACGAGGACGGCGCCTTGGTCGGCGACGTCGGGAACGGGTTCGTCGAGGACGACGGTGACGCGGACCCGCTCGGCGGCAGTTCCGCGGGCGAGGTCGGATTCGGCAGGGTGCTGTAGCCCGCGTTCGCTACGTGATCGTTGCCGTCACGATTGAGTGAAACGATCGCGACCAGGCCGAGAACCAGGACGGCGACCGCGCCGAGGCAGATACCGACGATCGCGCCGACGGACCGGCGCGGCGGCGGCGGGAACTGGTGCGGCGCGCCGTGCCACTGGGCAGGGGGCTGGCCGTGCACCGGCGGTGGCTGGACGGCGCCGCGTGGCGGCCACTGGCCGTGGGGCGGTTGCGTCATCAAGTCGGTCCCGGTGGTTCTAGGGGCGAACCGGGGGTACCCGGTCCGATGTTCAGCATAACGAGCTAACGGCCTCCCCTCCCACTGCTTGGCTGCAGAGGGTATCCAGGGTGAGGCGAGTGGTCACCCATCAGTGTCGTCCCCCCAGCTCTGGCTGGGTGTCGGACCCTCTGGAAGAGTGTGCGTAAGCAACGTGAACGGGTAAGGGGCTGTCGCATGACGGAGACCGGCGGACCGTCCGGGCCGGAAGGCACCGAGACGCCAAAGCCGCAGGCGGACACACCGGCCCAGCCGCAGGCGGACGCACCGACGCCGCCGCAGGGTGAGCCGCTGCCGCCGGCGCCGGAGCAGCAATGGCAGTCCCCGTCCGGGGCCACGCCGCCGCCTCCGCTGCCGTCCTATCAGCCGCCGCGGCAGCAGTACGCGAACTGGAAGGTCGGTCTCGGCAGGCCCGGGGTCATCCCGCTGCGCCCGCTGAACCTGACCGACATCCTCGACGGCGCGGTCACGGCCATGCGCAGGTACTGGCGGATGGTCTTCGGCGCCGCCGCGGTCACCGCCGTGTTCACCGCGGCCCTCAACCTGGTCGGGCTGCTGCTGGTCGACACCACCGGCGATCTCGCGAAGGTGCGTGATCTCGGCCCGGCGGCCACCGATCAGGAACTGATGAACCAGCTGCTCGGCGTCCTGGGCGGTTCGCTGGCGACGTCGTTCATCACCCTCGTCGCCACCCTGCTCGGGACGACCATCCTCACCGGATTCCTGACCGTGCTGATGGGCAGGGCCGTCCTGGGCAAGCCGGTCACCTTCAAGGAAGCCTTGAAGGAGGCGACGCCGCGGCTGCTGCCGCTGCTCGGGCTGACCGTGCTCTACACCCTGGCGTTCCTGGTCGCCGCGGTCTTCTGCCTGCTGCCGGCGATCATCCCCTACACCTTCTGGGCGCTGGCCAGCCCGGCGTTCATCCTCGAACGCGGCACCGTGATGGAGTCGTTCCGCCGGTCGGTGAAGCTGGTCTCGGGCATGTTCTGGCGGGTCTTCGGGATCCTGCTGCTGGCGTACGTGATCTCGTCGTTCCTGGCGTCGATCATCACGATTCCGTTCAGCTTCAGCGCCTTCCTGTCCATCTTCGGCAACCTGGACCAGATGTACGTCCCCTCGACCGGTGACCTGATCCTGCAGTCGGTGGGCACGGTGATCGCGCAGACGATCGTCGGCCCGTTCACCGCGCTGGTGACCGTGATCCTCTACATCGACCAGCGGATGCGCCGCGAGGGCATGGACATCGAGCTGGCCCGTGCGGCCGGGATCGCGACGCCGCCCCCGCCGCAGGCATGGTGACGCGCTTCCTCACCGACGTCCCGGTCGACATCGACCGGGACACCGCCCGGCTGCGCGCGGCCGAGGAGCTCTCGGGTTCGGCGTACCAGAACGCGAAGCCGAGTTGGCTGTCCGAGGCGTTCAACTGGGTGCTCGAAAAGCTGTTGAGCTTCCTCGACACCGTCAACAGCGCCGTGCCCGGCGGGATCTTCGCCGTGCTGCTGCTGATCGTCGTGCTGGTCGTGCTGGTGGTGGTGATCCGCCTGCGGTCCGGTCCTTTGGCGACGTCGGCCAAGAGCGGCCGGGCCGTGTTCGCCGGGCAACGCAAGGCTTCCGGCGAACATCGCAAGGCTGCCGAGGAGGCCGCTTCTCGCGGCGACTTCGACGACGCCGTCCGTGAGCGCTTCCGCGCCGTGGTGCGGTCGCTGGAGGAGCGGGCGCTGCTGGACGAGAAGTCCGGCCGGACCGCCGACGAGGCCGCCAACGAGGCCGGACTGCTGCTCCCGGACGTCGCCGTGCCCCTGCGTGCCGGTGCCCGGTTGTTCGACGATGTCCATTATGGAGGGATCCCGGCCACCGGGGACGGCTACCGGTCACTGTCCGAATTGGACGAAGCCTGCCGTCGTGCCCGGCCCGTCGCGCTGGCGGCCGGATGACCTCGGTCTCGCCCGACGCCCGCCGGGTCTGGCGCGGGGTGCGGCTCCCGCTCGCGGTCGTCTTCCTGCTCGTGCTGACCGGGACGCTGCTCGTCCTCGTCCAGGGCGAGCAGAGCACCGGCGCGCTCGAACCGGGTTCCTACGAGCCTGGCGGAAGCCGCGCGCTGGCGACTTTGCTGGAGCGGGAAGGCGTCAAGATCACCACGGTGCACACGGCCGCCGAACTCAAGGGCGCCGCGGCGGGTGCGACCGTGTTGATCACCCAACCCGCCTACGTGCCCAAGAGCACCTTCACCGAGATCCGCCGGGACGCCGAGAACGTCGTCCTCGTACGGCCGAGTCCGGGCACGGTCGACGAAGTCCTCCCCGGGGTGCGGGTGAGCGGTCAGCTCGAAACCGAGACCCGCGCTCCCGACTGCCAGGTCGAGGACGCGCTCGCCGCCGGGAGCGCGACGATGGGCGGCCTGAAGTACGCGGCCACGCAACCCAGGGCGCGGGAATGCTACGGCGGTTCGTACCTCGAAGTGCCCGGTCCACAAGGGACGGTGACCGTGCTCGGCGCCCCCGAGCCGCTGACCAACGAGTGGCTGGCCGACGAAGGCAACGCGGCGCTCGCGATGCGCCTGCTCGGGAAGCAGGACAAGCTGGTCTGGTACCTGCCGACGCCCGCCGATCCGTCGCTGGAGAACGAGAAGAAGCCGCTGTCCGAACTGATCCCGGCGGGCTGGTCGTACGCGGCTTTGCAGGCCGGGTTCGCGGTGGTGCTGCTGGCGTTGTGGCGTTCCAGGAGGCTGGGACCGGTGGTGTCCGAACCGATCCCGGTCGTGGTGCGCGCGGCCGAGGCCACCGAGGGACGGGCACGGTTGTATCGCAAGGCGAAGGCCGCCGCGCACGCCGGGGAAACCCTGCGTGAGGCGGCCCGCGCGCGGCTTCGGCCGTTGCTGGGGCTCACCCGCGACGCCGAACCCGCCGCACTGGTGGAATCCGTCGCCGCGCGGACCGGCCGGGCACCTGCCGAGGTCGGCGCGCTGTTGTACGGGGATCCGCCCGCCGATGACGCCGCGCTGGTGCGGCTGGCGGACGGACTCGATGTCGTGGAACGAGAGGTGGAGCGGTCTTGAGTACCGAACAGGCCGGACAGCCCGGACAGTCCAGTGTGGACGGTGCGGCCGAAGCGCGGGCGGCGCTGATCGCCCTGCGCGCCGAGGTCGGAAAGGCCGTGGTGGGCAACGACGCGGCCGTCACCGGGCTCATCATCGCGTTGCTGTGCCGGGGACACGTGCTGCTCGAAGGCGTTCCGGGCGTGGCGAAGACCTTGCTGGTGCGGGCCTTGGCCGCGGCACTGGACCTGAAGACGACCCGGGTGCAGTTCACGCCGGACCTCATGCCGGGCGACATCACCGGCTCGATCGTCTACGACGCGCACAGCGGCGAGTTCTCCTTCCGCGAGGGCCCGGTGTTCACGAACCTCCTGCTGGCGGACGAGATCAACCGCACCCCGCCGAAGACGCAGTCGTCGCTGCTGGAGGCGATGGAGGAGCGGCAGGTCTCCAGCGACGGCAAGACGCGGCCGCTGCCCGACCCGTTCATCGTCATCGCGACGCAGAACCCGGTCGAGTACGAAGGCACGTACCCGCTTCCCGAGGCGCAGCTGGACCGGTTCCTGCTGAAGCTGACCATGCCGACCCCGTCCCGCGAGGACGAGTTCGGCATCCTTTCCCGGCACGCGCAGGGTTTCGACCCGCGGAACCTGGCCGCGGCCGGGATCCAGCCGGTCGCCGGGATCGCCCAGCTGGACGCCGCGCGGCGCGCTGTCGCCGGGGTCACGGTGCGCCCCGAAGTGCTCGCCTACATCGTCGACGTCTGCCGGGCGACGCGGGCGCTGCCGTCCGTGCGCCTCGGCGTCTCCCCGCGTGGCGCGACGGCGCTGCTGGCCGCGACGCGGGCGTGGGCGTGGCTCGCGGGCCGCGACTACGCGACCCCGGACGACGTCAAAGCCTTGGCACGGCCGTCTTTGCGGCACCGGCTCGACCTTCGGCCCGAAGCCGAACTCGAAGGCGCGACCGCCGACGGTGTGCTGGACCGCGTCCTCGCGTCCGTGCCCGTTCCACGCTGATGGCCGTCACCGGGCGGCTCGGGCTGCTGGCGCTCCTCGCGGCGCCGGTGGTCGGCTTCCTGCTGCCCTCGTGGGCCGGGATCGGGCTGGCCGCGGTGGTGCTGTTCCTGTTGGTGGTACTGGATCTCGTGCTCGCCGGGAGTGTGCGGCGGCTGGTGTTCGCGCGGTCCGGCGCGACGTCCGTGCGGCTGGGGGAGCCCTGCGAGGTCACGCTGACCGTGGCCAACCCCGGTGGCCGTCCCGTGCGCGCGCGGCTCCGGGATGCCTGGCCGCCCAGCGCCGGCGCGGACGACAGGCACCGGCTTTCCTTGCCCGCGGGCGAAAGGCGGGTCGTGACCACCCGGCTCCTGCCGACGCGGCGCGGCGACCGGACCGCGACCAGGGTCACCGTCCGGTCGACTGGGCCGCTGGGGCTCGCGGCGCGGCAGGGTTCGCACGACGTGCCGTGGACCGTGCGGGTGCTGCCGCCTTTCCACAGCCGCAAGCATCTGCCGTCGCGGCTGGCGCGGCTGCAGCAGCTCGACGGCCGCAACGCGGTGCTGATCCGGGGCCAGGGCACGGAATTCGACTCCCTGCGCGAGTACGTGATCGGCGACGACGTCCGCTCGATCGACTGGCGGGCCTCGGCGCGCGCGTCCGACGTCATGGTGCGGACCTGGCGTCCCGAACGTGACAGGCACGTGGTGCTGGTCCTCGACACCGGCCGCGTTTCGGCGGGCCGGGTCGGCGACGCGCCGCGGCTCGACGCGTCGATGGACGCGGCCCTGCTGCTGGCCGTGCTCGCCGCGCGGGCGGGTGACCGTGTCGACCTCCTGGCCTACGACCGCCAAGTCCACGCCGCGGTCCAGGGATCGTCGGATCTGTTGCCCGCCTTGGTGAACGCGATGGCGCCGCTCGAACCGTCGCTGGTCGAGACCGACGCGCGGGGGATGATCGCCGAGGTGCTGCGGCGGACCCGGCGGCGTGCGCTGGTCGTCCTGCTGACCGGGCTGGACGCGGCGCCGCTGGAAGAAGGCCTGTTCCCGATCCTGTCCAAGCTGACCTCGCGGCACCAGCTGATGATCGCCTCGGTGGCGGACCCGCGGGTCGCCGAGATGGCGGCGGGCCGCGGCGACGCGGAAGCCGTCTACGACGCGGCAGCGGCCGAGCGGGTGCTGGCCGAACGGCGCCAGGTCACCGCGCGGCTGGCACGGCACGGGGTCGAGGTCGTCGACGCCGTGCCCGAGGACCTGCCCCCGCGACTGGCCGACCGCTACCTCGCGCTGAAGGCGGCCGGACGGCTGTGATGTCGAGAGCCGCGAACCGGCTCCGACCCCCTGGTGAACCGATCATCAGGAGGACCGGATGGATTTCGACCGGCACTGCGTCGACAAGCACTGCGCCGGGATCGTCACCCAGGCCGAACTGCTCGCGACAGAACTGGCCGACGCCGACCTGACCACACCCGTGCCGTCCTGCCCCGGCTGGACGCTGGGCGCGCTCGTGCGGCATCTCGGCGGCGGGCACCGGTGGGCGACGGAGATCGTCCGGACGCGGGCGACGTCGCCGGTGCCCGACGACCAGGTGCGCCGGGTCGACGGTGACGACTCCGGTCCGCTGCCCGCGCTGACGCGACCCTCGCCGCGGGGCTGGAGTTCCGTGCCTCGCCTCTGGTCGTGCTCGACGCCATCGACGAGTGGATGGAACTCGAAGTGCTGCCGCTGCACTTCGAGCTCCGGCCGGAGAAGCGGGAGATCCTCGGTCCGGGAAGGTCCGTGGGTTTCGAGGCGGGGGAGCATGCCTGGTTCCTCGACCTCGACGGCTCGGAGGTCAGCTGGGAGCGGGGTCGGCGAGGGGCTGCGGACGCCGACGACGTCACCGGTGATCTTGAACTGTTCAAGCTGTGGCGGACCCACGTGCGGTTCGGCTGAACCCGATGGGGTGGTGCCGGTTGGCTGCGAGTGGCGCGGGCGGTTAGCTCGGAAGGAGATCCAGACCGACCACGATTGGGGTCCGGCTTGCGCAAGGTCGTGCTGTTCTTCGCACTGCTCCCGGTGGTGCTGCTCGTTTCACCCGCTTCCGCGCAACCCGCCGGGACCCCGGTCTACCTCGCCGACGGCGGCGGGAACGTCTCGCTGTCCGCGGCCGACGGCAAGCTCGTCCTCGCCGACGCGAAGGACGTCGGCGCGCGGTGGCTGTACGACAAGGCGGCGCTCTCGTACAAGCACGTCCCGAGTGGACAGTGCCTGGCGGCGATCAGCCCTGTCGACGGCGTCGGCGTCAAACTCGTGGCGTGCGACGGCAAGGACCGCTACCAGCAGTGGCGTCGCAACGCCGGGCTGCCCGGGCTGGTGCTGCTGGCGAACGTGGCGACCGCGCGCTGCCTGACCGCGGAGGCGCCGACCGCCGGGGCGCGGCTGTACCAGGAGGTCTGCTCGCTGCCCGGGCTGGCCAACACCTGGGCGGCCGGGGTGCGGACGCTCGCGATCCTGTCCGGCAACGGGCAGCGGCTGTCGTCGAAGACGCCGGGGCAGCCGTTCGTGGTGCGCGTGATCGGGGAGAACGGCCAGCCCGCGGCCGACGTCCCGGTGAACTTCTTCGTGCGCGCGGCGCGGCCGAAGAACGTGCTCGTCTTCGAAGGCGGCGCCGAGACGGCGACGGCGAAGACCGGCGCCGACGGTTCGGCGACGAGCCCGAAGATCGTCCTGACCGAACCCGGGGAGTTCGAGATCCGGTTCGCGGGGAGCGCGGGTCTGGAGGACGGGAACAGCATCGCTTTCGAGGGGAGTTGCAGCTGCTGAGCCGTTTTGGCTGGGTTGGTCGTGAGCGGTAAGTGTCGTTAGAACGACAGTTACCGCTCACGAGGCCCAGTGCTTACTTGCGCCTTTTGATGGCCCTGTAGTGCCCGCGTGGCTGTGGTCGGGGTGTTGCGAAAGCCACTTTCGCAACCTTGGACGTTGCGAAAGTGGCTTTCGCAACGTCCGGTTGCGGCGAAGGCGGGCACGGTGTGTGGAGTGCGGTCGAGAGCCTCGTGAGTGGTTACGACGGTTCTAACGACACTTACCACTCACGACCACCTGGACCGGGAACTCACCTGCCGCTCTATGCCACCAGCGCGAAACTGGAGTAGTACTCGCCCGAAGGATCCCGCGTGCCGCTCCGGTCGGGGCTGACCTCGGCGCCGACCCAGCCCTGGAACGCGCCCGCGTCGTCGATCACCTGCAGCAGCGGCCGGACGTGGCTGTTGCCGAGGTAGCAACCGTCGTAGGACAGGCATTCGCACCAGAACTCGTAGCTGTTGCGCCGCCCGCCGAAGGCGTCGCTCAGGTAGTAGAAGCGCCTGTCGCCGGTGTCGATGATCTTCTGCGCGCAGGCCGCGTGGCCGGGACCGGCGGGGCAGCAGGAGGACGGGTCGCAGCCGGAGTCGTATTGCACGAAACCGAGACACGAGCCGTCGTCGCAGTTGTTCCACCCCGGGCCGACGCCGAGGGCACCGCTGCTTCCCCTGGTCCAGTCGGTGATCGCTCGGCGATTCACGCCCTGGCCTTCCAGCAGGTACGACCGCTGGGTCGCGCGGACCGAGCTCATCGGGGCCTTGCTGGTCTGGGCGAGGGAAGCGTTGCTGCCGTAGGCGATGCCGCTGGTGATCGAGTAGTTGTCGCCGACCAGTCGCATCCGGCCGAGACCCGGCCGGGTCTCCGAAACCGACCACGTCTCGGCCAGGTTCACGGGTGTGGTCGTGCCGTTGACGGTGCTGCTGGTCCAGGTGATGGCCACCTGCCCGGAGTTCTCGGCATAGGTGCCGGTGAAATGACCGTTCGGTTCACCGGTGAAGCCCGGCGCGGTCTTGATCGGGCAGTTGTTGCGGGGATTGGAGCCCGGTGCCCAGGTTCCGCAGTAATAGACGTCGCCGCTGTTGACCGGGGCGGGGAAGTCCGCCTGGCTCCAGGTCCAGAAATTGTGCGCGACGGTGTTGTCGGCCGGGTTGAACACGAGATAGCCGAGCCGGACGTAGTTGCGGTCGGCGTCGGTCCGGAATCCGCCGACGCTCACCACCCAGTTCTGTTTACCCGAAGGCGCGGCCGAGGTCTTGGCCTGGGAGGCGCCGACGAGAAGCGTCGAGGCGAGAATGGACAGGACGACTGTCGCGAATACGCGTAAACGTTTTCTCCCCATGGGAGGAGCTAACCAGGTCAGCCCGCTTCAGGTCGAGAATCTCCAGCGTATCGCCAGTCGACATCACCCACTTCGCCCGCTTTCGCGGCACGGCGCCCGACAATGAACACATAGAGTAAAAACGCGACCTCGGCGATTACTCCGATTCCGATCCTCGCCCAGGTCGGCAGGCCCGACGGCGTCACGAAACCCTCGATCACGCCGGAGATCAGCAGGACCACGGTCAGCCCCAGCGCCATCACCACGACCGAGCGCCCCTGCTCGCCGAGCGCCGCCGTCCGGGAGCGGCGTCCCGGGTCGATGACCGTCCAGCCGAGCTTCAGCCCCGTTCCGGCCGCGACGAACACCGCGGTCAGCTCCAGCAGGCCGTGCGGCAGGATCAGGCCGAAGAACACGTCGAGCCGCCCGGCCGAGGACATCAGCGCCGCGCCGATCGCGAGGTTCAGCGAGTTCGCCCAGAGCGCGTAGATCACCGGGAGCCCCAGCACCACGCCGAGGAAGAGACAGGTCGCGGCCACCCAGGCGTTGTTGGTCCAGACACGCGCGGCGAAGGAGCCGGCGGGATCGGACGAGTAGTACGTCTCGTATTTCCCGCCCGGCGCCGTCAGGTCCTTGAACTCCTCGGGCGAGGCCAGCGACGCGAGCACCTGCGGGTCACCGGCGATCCACACCGCCGCGATCGCCATCACCGCGATCGACGCCGCCGCCGACGCCAGCCACCAGCGCCTGCTCAGGTACAGCGCCGCGGGGAACCGGTGGGTGAAGAACAGCCCGACCTCACGCCAGGCGGGACTGTGCGAACCGGTGACCGCCGAGCGGGCCTTCGCGACCAGACCGGACAGCTGCGCGACGAGCACGGGATCGGGCGCGACCGAGCGGATGATCGAAAGATGCGTCGCGACGCGCTGGTACAGCGTCACCAGCTCGTCGGCGTCCGGGCCGCTGAGTTTCCCGGCGCGGCCGACGAGGTCACGCAGCCGGTTCCATTCGGCCTGGTGCGCGGCGACGAACACGTCCACGTCCAACTCGGAGCCCTCCCGGCGATCGTCCTTGGTCGCCCAGCCTATTCGTCACTACGCTTGCCGGGTGGAACAAGAGTCCGAACTCGTCACCGGCGAGGCCGTCGTCCTGGACGTGCGCGCGGCGAAGCTGGCCAGCCGCGGGCTCGCCATGATGCTCGACGTCGCCATCCAGCTGCTCGCGCTGCTCGTCGCGGTGCTGGTGCTGAGCCAGGTCGCCGCGTTCGGCGACGAGGCGCTGGCGCTGACCCTGTTCCTGGTGACCCTCGTGCTGATCATGGTCGGCTACCCGGTGATCTTCGAGACACTGAGCCGCGGCCGCACCCTCGGGAAGATGGCGCTCGGCCTGCGGGTGGTCCGCACCGACGGCGGCCCGGTCCGGTTCCGGCACGCGCTGGTCCGCGGGCTCGCCGGGTTCTTCATCGACTTCTGGGCGCTGGGCCTGCTCGGCGTCGTGGCTGTGGTCACGTCGCTGCTGTCGCCCAACGGCCGCCGCGTCGGCGACTACCTCGCCGGCACCCTGGTGATCCGGGAACGCATGCCCGCTTCCCGGACGCCGTACGTCGGGATGCCGCCGCAGCTGGCGTACTGGGCTTCGCAGCTGGACCTGACCCGGCTGCCGAACGACCTCGCGCTGGCCTGTCGTCAGTACTTGAGCCGCACGAGTGAGCTTCGCCCCGAAGCGGCCGAAGCCCTCGGGTACGGGCTCGCGCAGCAGGTCGCCGGGGCGATCGGGGCACCGGTGCCGCCTGGTGTGCCGTCGTGGGCGTATCTGTCGGCGGTGCTGGCGGAGCGGCGGCAGCGGGATCAGGCGAAGTTGCAGCCTCAGTCCGCGCCGCCTGTGCCTGTCGCGCAGTACGCGCCTCCTGCGCAGTCCGGGTCACAAGGGCAGTACGCGCAGCAGTATCCGCACGTGACCGCTCCTGCACCGATCACGCAGCCGGTCGCCCAGCCTGAGGCTTCGCCGGAACCGGAAAACCCCTTCGCGCCGCCGGGCTGACCTGCACCCGTTCCGTGAAGGCCTCCTTCCCTACTCTCAAGGTAGGGAAGGAGGCCTTCACGGACTTGCAGCCAGAGCGACCCAGCGTCAGGAGACGTTGGACGAGCTCGCCGCCCACGTGTTGCACTCGAACATCCGGTTCTTCTGCGCGCCGTGCTGCCACCACGACACAGCGTGCGCGTCGGAGCCGTGGTCGCGCGGGCCGCCGTTGTGGTCGCCGCGGTCCTGCGAGCCCCAGGCGTCCCGGTACATCGCCTGGTCGACCGAGCCGCCGCGGCCCACCGTCGAGCCGAGGAACGTCCCGGACAGACACTGCGCCGAAAGCTCGTTGCGCCGTGACATCTCCAGGCCCGCCGCCGAGTCGGTGCCCGCGTCGTACCGGGCGTCCCAGTAGGCCTCCGAGATCCCGGAAAGCGCCTGGATGTGGTGCGCGTACTCGTGGGCGAAGACGGCCAGGTAGACCCCGGGCCGGTTGCCGTACTGGTCGGGCTGAAGGCCTTCGTACGGCATGTACAGCGTCTCGTTCTGCGAGCAGTAGAACGCCGCCACCGTGCCGCCGCTGGCGTCACCGCACGGGCTCGACCAGTTCTTGCCGGACGGGTACTTCACGGTCGGGACCCGGAACGGCAGTTTCGTGTAGTTCATGACCTGCTGCCAGACACTGTCCAAACAGGGCCGCGCGCTTTCGAAGAACGCCGACGACGCGCTCGGGTTGGTCGCCCAGCGCGAGAGGTTGCACGCCTGGTTCGGCAGGCCGACCTTGTTGTCCATCCACAGCGGGTTGTCCGCCAGCTTGTGCTGCGGCTGCGGGCCGGACGGTGCCCGGCTCGCCGACGTCTCGCGGGTCGAGCCTGCCGACGTTTCGCGCGACGCGGTCGAATCGCGTGAACGGGTGCTCGTCGCGGAGGTGTCGCCGGACGTGGTGGTCGTCGTGGAGTCCGAAGAGGACGATGTCGTCGGGAACGTCGAGTAGCTCGAGTACCCGGCGTCCGCGACGTGTTTCGAGCCGCCGTTCGCGATGGTGATCACCATGAGCAAACCGCCCAGCACGGCCATCACGGCCACGATCGCGACCGCGGCGATGACACCGCCGTTCGACTTCTTCGCGCGATATCCCCCATAGGGAGCGAAAGCGGGCGGCGCGAACCGCGGGCCGTAAGGAAGCTGCGGCGGCCCGACGGCACCGGGCCGGAACGGGACCGGCGCGCCGATCCGCGGCGGCGGCAACGGAGCCGCGCCCGGCGGGGGCAACGGCATCCCGCCGCTCGGCGGACCCGGCCGGTACGGCGGCGGGATCGGCGTCGGCTGCGAGATCGGCGGGCGGCCGGGGCCCGGCGGTGGCTGGTGACCCGGCTGCCCAGGACGGCCGATCGGTCCCGGCCGGTTCGGCGGCGGCACCGGCGGCCTGCCCTGCGGACCGCCACGCGGCGGCAGCGGGCGCGCCCCCGGAGGCGGGAGTGGACGGCCACCCTGCGGCGGCCGAGGTGGTCCAGGTGGTCCCGGCGGCCCCGGAGGTGGCGGAGTCGGCCGGCGCCGCGGGTCAGGCGGGCCGGGCGGCTGGTGGTTCATCGAGTGGATCCCCCATGCGGTTCGGCAACGCCGTTCGCCCAGGTAGCGGATTCGGCGTTTCGGCGGTCAGCATAGATCGGCTGCCCTAGAGTGTGTGGCTGTGTTGACAAAATGGGGGACGGCGGTCGTGGCCGTCGCGGCGAGCTCGGCCTTGATGGCGCCGCCGTCGGAGACGAACGTTCCGGAGGCGCCCGAGGCGGGCCCTTCGCTGACGAACGCGCCGCAGCTGCCGAAGCCGCCGCCACTCGGCGCGCGCGGCCAGCTAGGGCTGCTCCAGCCGCCGAGCGGTTCGGCCGCGAACGTCGCGGTGAAGGTGGAACGCGACGGTTCGGTGTCGATCACCGAGCAGGTGACCGTCCCGGGTGGACAGCACCTGGTGCGCCGGATCCCGTTGAAGGTTCCCGCCGGTGAAGAACAGGACCGCGTCTACGGGGTCCGTGACGTCTCGGTCGAGGGCGCGGGCAAGGCCGAGTCGAACGGCGAGCAGCTGGTCGCCACGTTCGACGGCGGCGCGTCCACCCTCAAGTACAAAGTGGACGGCGCGGTCGCGGACGTCAACGGCGCGCAGCAGGTGCGCTGGCAGGTCGCGAGCGGCTGGGACGGCGAGCTGACCCGGGTTTCGGCCTCGTTCAGCGCGCCGACGCGCGAAATGCCCACAGTGGACTGTTTCGCCGGGCCGCTCGGTTCGGACAGGCAGTGTTCGCTCGCGGAGACCGACCACAGCGGCGTCGTCCGCATCGAGCAGGACAAGCTCGCGGCCGGTGAGCGGGTCGACCTCGCCGTCGGACTCCCGGCGGGCACAGTGCCCGCGAACGCGCGGTTCGAGCAGATCGCCTCGGTCGGCGGCGCGTTCGCCCTCACCACTCTCGCCGGCATCGGGTTCGGGGTGCTGGCACTGTTCCTGATCCTCGGCGCGCTCGCCATCGCGCTGCTGCGCCGTCGCGACAAGGGCGCGCTCACAGCGGGTGCCGGACCCGTCGACGTCCTCATGCGCGATGGCGACCGGGTCTCCTTCGCCTCGCCCGACGGCGTCCTGCCCGGCCAGGTCGGCACGGTCGTCGACGAGACGGTCGACGTCGTGGACGTCAGCGGCACGGTGGTCGACCTCGCGGTCCGCAACTACCTGTGGATCGCCGAGGTCCGGGGCGCCGGCACGGTCGACTGGCAGATCGCCCGCCGTAACGCGCCGGACGAGCACCTCGTCGCCTTCGAACGCGAGATCTACACCGCGATCCTCCCCGAGGGCACCGATTCCGTGCTGCTTTCGGAACTCCGCGGCCGCGGCACCGTCGATCTCCGCGTCGCCGGCGAGGCGATGTACGCGGACGTGGTCCGCAAGGGCTGGTTCTCCCGCCGCCCGGACAAGGGCAAGAGCAAGCTCACGTGGGCGGGCGTCGGCCTGGTCGTGCTCGGCCTCGTGGGCACCGCGGTCCTGACTTTCACCGCCGGGCACGCGCTGCTCGGCGTCGCTGTCGCGCTCGCCGGGGTCGCCGTACTGCTGGGTGCGTCGTGGGTGCCGCCGAAGACCTCGCGCGGCAGGCGCCTGGTCGGCCAGGTGCGCGGGCTGCTCGAATACCTGCACACCGTCAAGGTCGACGCCATCCCGTTGGCGGACCGGGAAATGGTGTTCTCCCGGTCGCTGCCGTACGCCATCGTGCTCGGCGACACCGAACACTGGCTGCGGACCTTCGAGGGGCTCGACCCGTCGGCGGACGGTTCGGCCGGGCTGTACTGGTTCGGCGGTCTCGAAGGCGATCGGGATCTGCGCCGGTTCGCCGCGCACCTGCCGTCCTTCCTGTCCGCTTTGGACGGTCTGCTCGCCGAATCCGGGCACCTGCGCTCGATCCGCCCGGAACCGGTGCCCGCCTGACGTGAAGATCTGGGTAGTGGTCGGTCTTCTGCTGGTCTTGATTGCGGCACCGGCGCGGGCGCAGGGAGAACCGCAGCTGCCCTCGCTGCCGAACAGCGCGGAGATCTCGCTCAAGGTGGAACGCGACGGCGCCCTCTCGGTCGTCGAGGCGGTGTCCGTGCCGAGCGAGGCGACGATGACCCGCCGGATCCCGCTCCGCACGGCGGCCCCGCGCGACCGCGACCGGATCATCGGCGTCCGTGACGTCGTCATCGAGGGTGCGGGCAGCTCCGAGCTGACCGACGACGAGTTCACCGTCAAGCTCAAGGGCGGCACCTCGATCGTCCGGTACACAGTGGACGGTGTGGTCACCGAAGCCGACGGCCTGACGCGGGTCGGCTGGCAGCTCGCGGGCGGCTGGGACAGCCGTCTCGAACTCGTGCGGGCGAGCTTCGCCGCACCGTCGATCCCGAACGCGGTCACCTGCTACGCCGGTCCCGAGGGCTCTCGCGCGCACTGCGGGACGGCCCAGATCGCGCATTCCGGGCTGACCCGGTTCAGCCAGCAGAACCTCGCGGCCGGGCAGCGGATGGAGATCTCGGTCGAGCTGCCCGGCGGCACGGTCCCGGCGAACGCGCGGCTGGAGCCGTCGAAGACCCTCGGTGGCGCGTTCGTGCTCACCACCCCCGTCGGCTGGGCTTGGGGCGGCTTCGCGCTCGCGCTGATCGCGGCCGCCGTGGTGCTGGCTCTGCTGCGAAAGCGGGACGAGCACCCTGGCGACGCGCTCCCGGTTCGGCTGCTCACCGGGAAGGACGAAAAGGCCGCGTTCGCCTCACCCGACGGCGTGCTGCCTGGACAGGCCGGGACCGTCCTCTCGGGTCGCGCCGACTCCGTCGATCTCGCCGCGACGGTCGTCGATCTCGCGGTCCGGAACTACCTGTGGGTGAGCGAGGAGCCCGGCGAACTGACCGGCTGGCGGCTCGTCCGCCGCAACCCGCCGGACGAGCAGCTGACCGCCTTCGAACGCGCGGTGTTCGACGTCCTGCTGCCGGACGAGCGGGAGTCGGTGCTGCTGTCGGAGATCCAGGCCGAGCGGATCGGGATCGACGCGGTGCGGGACGCGCTGGACGACAGCGTGGTCGAACGCCGCTGGTACTCGCGGCTGCCCGGCAAGCTCACCCGCGTCGGCTCGCGGATCTGCTTCTACGGTTTGTTCCTCACCGTCTTGCTCGCGTCGACGGTCGGCTTTGCCCAGCTCGGGCTGATCGTCATCGCCGCCGGTGCCGTACTCGCCGTCGCCGCCCGGTGGCTGCCGGTGCGCACCGGTGCCGGGGTGACGCTGCACCGGCGGCTGCTCGGCGTCCGTGACGCGCTGCTGGCGACCAAGGCCTCGGCCGTCCCGAAGCTCGAACGCGAGGTGCTCCTTTCGCGGGCGCTGCCCTACGCGCTCGCTCTCGGCGAACAAGAACAGTGGCTCGCCGGATTCGCCGCGCTCAAGGGCAGGCCCAAGATCTACTGGTACGGCAAGGAAACCGCCGAAGAGGTGGAGTTCACGCGGGTGAGCGACTTCACCGCCGCACTAGTGGGAACCTTCGCCGCGACCCGCCAGGGCCGTCGCCTGGAGGCCTGACTAGCCCGTAGGGTGGTGCGCATGGCCGATCCCGAGCTTGTCCGATTCACCCTCGACAACGGTCTGCGCGTGGTGCTCGCGCCCGACGCGACCGCTCCGGTGGTGGGTGTCAGCGTCCACTACGACGTGGGCTTCCGTTCCGAGCCCGAAGGGCGCACCGGTTTCGCGCACCTCTTCGAGCATTTGATGTTCCAGGGGAGCGAGAGCCTGGAGAAGCTCGCGCACTTCCGGTACGTCCAGTCGAGTGGCGGTAGCTTCAACGGGTCCACTCATCCGGACTACACGGACTACTTCGAGGTCCTCCCCGCCGCGGCTCTCGAGCGCGCCCTGTTCCTCGAAGCGGACAGGATGCGGGCGCCGAAGCTGACGCAGGAGAACCTGGCCAACCAGATCGACGTGGTCAAGGAGGAGATCCGCCTCAACGTGCTGAACCGGCCGTACGGCGGATTCCCGTGGATCACCCTCCCGCCGGTGCTGTACTCCACGTTCCCCAACGCGCACAACGGATACGGCGGTTTCGAGGACCTCGAACAGGCCACCCTCGACGACTGCGCGGCCTTCTTCGACACCTACTACGCGCCCGCGAACGCGGTGCTGACCGTCGCCGGTGACTTCACCGTCGAGGAAGCCCGCGAGCTGATCGAGAAGCACTTCGGCGACGTGCCGCACCGGCCCGCGCCCGAGCGTCCCTCGTTCGCCGAGCCCGCCCCCGAGGGCGAGCTGCGCGGCGAGCAGATCGACCCGCACGCCCCGCTGCCCGCGATCGGCGTCGGCTACCGCATGCCGGATCCGATCAACGACCTCGACGGCTACCTGGCGAACCTCGTGCTCGCCGGCGTGCTGACCGACGGCGACGGCTCCCGGCTGCAGCAGCGCATGGTCCACCGCGAGCCGCTGGTCGTCGACATCGGCGCGGGAGCCGGACTGTTCGGCCCGTTCGAGGCGCGCGACCCGGACACGTTCACCATCACCGCGATCCACCCGCCGGACGTGAGCACCGACCAGGTCCTCGCCGCGCTGGACGAGGAACTGGAGAAGCTGGCGGCCACGCCGCCGGAGGACCAGGAACTCAAGAAGGTCACCGCGCGCTGGGCCGCGAGCCTGCACTCCGAGCACGACAAGCTGGTGTCCCGCACGCTGGCTCTCGGCTCGTTCGAGCTGCTGTACGGCGACGCGTCGCTGGTGTACCGGCTCGCCGAGAAGATGTCGTCGGTCACCGGGGAAGCCGTTTCGGCGGCGGCGAAGGCGCTGCGGCCGGACTCGCGCGCCGTGCTCGTCGTCCGCCCCGGCAGCGGCAGTGTCGAATCCGAGCAGGAAGGTACCGAGCAGTGAGCGCACCGCACCGCACCGCCGAGGAGATCGGCCGCACGGCCGCCGGGCCGCGTCCGGTCCCGCCGCTGGGGACGCAACGCGCCGCCGCCGAGCTGTCCCATGTGGACACCACGCTGAGCAACGGGCTGCGCGTGCTCGCCGTCCGCAAGGCCACCGTGCCGCTGGTCGAGCTGCGGATGTGGATCCCGTTCGCCGGTGACGACAAGCTGCACCCGGCGAAAGCCGAAGTGCTGGCCGAGACCCTGCTGACCGGAACCGCCCGCCGCGACCGCATCGAGATCGACGCGGATCTGGCCCTGATCGGTGGTGACCTGGGGTCCGGCGTCGACCCGGAGCGGCTGTCCATCTCCGGTACCTCGCTCGCCGACGGTCTGCCGACGATGCTCGACGTCCTCGCCGACGCGCTCACCGGCGCGTCCTACGCGGACGCCGAGGTGGAGCGGGAACGCGAGCGGCTCATCGAGCGGATCGCCGTCTCCCGGACGCAGCCGCGGACGATCGCCCGCGAGGCACTCCAGAAGCACCGCTACGGCGACCACCCCGCCGTCCGCGAGGTGCCGCAGCCCGAAGACGTGGCGATCGTGACGCCGGAGCAGGTGCGCGCGCTGCACCAGGCTTCGGTGCTGCCGCGGGGATCCGTGCTGGTGCTCGTCGGCGACATCGACCCGCAGACCGTCATCGGCGACCTGGAGAAGGCGCTCGGTGGCTGGGCTTCGGACCGCTCCGCCGTCCGGCTGCCCGCGCTGCCCGACCTCACCGGCGGCAACATCCTGCTGGTGCCGCGGGCCGGTGCCGTGCAGTCGCAGATCCGGCTGTCCGCGCAGACCGTGTCGCGCACGGACCCGCGGTACGCCGCGCTGCAGCTGGCGAACCTCGCGTACGGCGGGTACTTCTCGTCGCGGCTCGTCGAGAACATCCGTGAGGACAAGGGGTACACCTACAGCGCGCACTCAGGGTTCGAGTTCACCGACCAGACCGCCGTGGTGAACGTCGACGCGGACACCGCGACCGACGCGACCGCGGCCGCGCTGCTGGAGACGCGCTACGAACTGGCCAGGCTCGGTCTCGTGCCGCCGACCGCCGACGAGGTCGAGTCGGTGCGGCAGTACGCGATCGGTTCGCTGGTCACGGCCGCGTCGTCGCAGGGTGGCCTCGCCGCGCAGCTGGCCGCGCTCGCCGCGACCGGCCTGGGCGCCGAATGGCTGGCCGAGCACCCGGCACGGCTTGCCGCTGTCACCGCCGAGGACGTGGCGAACGCCGCGCTGGAGTTCTTCGCGCCCAAGCGGTTCACCGGGGTTGTCGTCGGCGACGCCGACGTCCTCGCGCCGAAGCTGAAGGCGCTGGGCGACGTGACCGTCGGGGAGCCCGCCTGATGGAGGTGCCGTTCGGGTTGGGGGCGCTCCCGACGCTTTCGCGCTCCATGGCGGACCGTCAGGAATCCTTGCGCACCAACCCGGACAGGCTCGCCACGCGCTGGCCCGACGCCCGGGTCGTGCTGCTCGACGAGCACGCGCGCACCCCGGTGGTGGAGGGTTCCGGCACGCTCGCGACCCGCAAGACGCAGGACTTCGGTACCGAGCCGCCCGCCGACGCGGTCTTCCTCGGAGAGTGGCGGGGCACCGACTACTGGTCGCTGCCCGGCCGCCCAGCCGGGGAGACCGAGACCGTCGAAATGGCGGGCAGCTGGGGTGTCGTCGAAGCGGTCCCGCGGCACGAAGGCGAGATCTGGGTCGACCTGCGCGGCTACGGTGACCTGCTCGACGACGCGTCGGCAGGGCTGTTCACCACCGCGCAGGCGCTGCGGAACTGGCGGCTGCAGGCGACGTTCTGCACGCGCTGCGGGAGCCCGACCGAGCTGGTCCAGCTGGGCTGGGCGAGCAAGTGCACCGGCTGCGGCCGGGAGGAGTACCCGCGCACCGACCCGGCGGTGATCTGCCTCGTGCACGACGACGCCGGCGTCAACGGCGAGCACGTCCTGCTGGCACGGCAGCCGATCTGGCCGCCGGACCGGTACTCGATCCTCGCCGGTTTCGTCGAGGCGGGGGAGTCGCTCGAAGGCTGTGTCGAGCGGGAGATCCGCGAAGAGGTCGGCGTCGACGTGCGCGAGGTGCGCTACCTCGGCAGCCAGCCGTGGCCGTTCCCGCGGTCGATCATGCTCGGCTTCACCGCGCGGGCCGACATCTCCGCCACGCTCGTGCCCGCGGAGGGCGAGATCGAAGAGGCGTTCTGGGTTTCGCGCGCGGAGGTGCGGGCCGCTTTCGCGAACAGCCAGCTGCGGAACGCGGGCGCGGTGCCGACCCCGATCGCCGGTGGCACCCGGCAGCTGGTGCTGCCGGGGAACTCGTCCATCGCGCGCGTGATGCTGGCGGCCTGGGCCGGCGTTTAGTCCGAAGAGCTGAAGGGCGCTTTCCCCGCATCGCATGGGGGAAAGCGCCCTCCGGCGCCGGGTCGCGGGTCCGGTCCGTGAAGGCCTCCTTGCCTACCGTGAAGGTAGTGAAGGAGGCCTTCGCTACCTTCGCGATCGCCACCTTCGCCACAGGCGTACCAGCAGCCACGCGCTTCAGGTAGGTGCGGGTGGGGGCGCCGCGTTCCGGTGGGCAAACGGTGTTGCGAAAGCCACTTTCGCAACCTTCAACGTTGCGAAAGTGGCTTTCGCAACACCTCTTCGGGCCATACGGTGACTGCCGCCGGTTCGCGGGCCGAATGGGCGAATCGACCGGCAAGTGTCAAGCCCTCGGCGAAGGTTGGTGATTTGCCCGCGAAGCGGCGAAGCGTCCGATATTCTCCGGTCGTCCGATTTCAGGACTTTCGCATCGAAAAACTGGGGAAAACATGAAGAACACCTTGCGGCGGTTCGCCGTCGCCGGAGCCGCTGCGGCGGCCTTCGTCTCGATCAGCGCGGCGAACGCGGGAGCGGCACAGGCCTCGGACTACGAGTACTTCGCTTCGTACCCGAACCAAGAGGACTGCGGGATCACCGGCCACCACGGCCGCATCGCCGGGGACTGGGACGGGTGGATGTGCTACCCCTCTCCCACGATCCCCTGGGTGTACGACCTGTACGTGCAGCCCAACTTCTGATCCATCGACGCGTAGCCGAAGGGCCGCTCAGGGACTCCTGAGCGGCCCTTCGCCGTCTGATGCACCCTCCGCATCGGTACGCATACCCGCTGTGCGGAACACTCCAAGCGTTACCTCCCTGTTTCCCAGCGCCGTTGACGGCTGTGGTTCGGCTCACTACAGTCCCCGGAAACCGTCTGTAAAGTTTCCTAACGAAGTCGGGAGCGAGTCCAAGTGCGAGCCGGCAGTCCGCGAATGCTGCGCGAGATCAACGATCGTGCGGCCATCGAGGTCCTCCTCAGGGACGGCCCGCTGACGCGCTCCGAGCTCGAGGTCGCGATCGGCCTGTCGAAGCCCGCGACGGCGCAGCTGCTCACCCGCCTCGAACAGGACGACGTCGTCACCAAGGCGGGCGTCCGTGGCGGGGGGCGCGGTCCGCGGGCGCAGCTCTGGGAGGTCAACGGCGGCGTCGCCTACGTCGCGGCCGTGGATCTGACGCCGCACCTGGCCGACTTCGTCGTCTCCGACGTCACCGGCGCGGTGCTCGCCGAGTACCAGGTCCCGCTGCCGGTCCATGAGGGCGCGGACGTCGTCGGCACTTTCGGCGCGGCCCTCACCCACGTCGCGAGCGAAGCCGGGCTCGCCGCCACCGATCTCCGCCACGTCGTCATCGGTGCGCAGGGCGCCTTCGACCCGCGCACCGGCCTGCTCTCCTCGGCGCCGCACATCCCCGGCTGGCTCGGCTTCGACGTGCCGCGCAGGCTCAGCCTCGAACTCGGCGTCGAGGTCACCATCGAGAACGACGTCAACCTCGTCGCGATCGTCGAAATGACCGTCGGCCAGGCCGTCGGGCTCGGCGACTTCGTGATGATCTGGCTCAGCGACGGCGTCGGTGGCGCGGTGGTGGTCGGCCGCAGGCTGTTGCGCGGCGCGACCGGCGGCGGCGGCGAGATCGACTGGATGCGTGTCCCGGACCCGGCTTCGGTCGCCAGTCAAAGAGCAAAGCCGCGTGAGGGAGACCGTTTCGGCGACCTCGTCGCGTCGCCCGCCGTCGTCGGGCTGGCCGCCGCGCACGGCATCGAGGCCGAGACCGGCGCGGACGCCGTCGCCAAGGCCCGCGAAACCGGGAACGGCCCCTTCCTCGACGACCTCGCCCGCCGCGTCGCGGGCGGAGCGGCCAACCTGATCGCGGTCGTCGACCCCGAACTCGTGCTTCTTTCCGGTGACACCAGCCGGGCCGGTGGCGACGAATTCGCCGCCCTGGTCGCGAAAAGGCTGCATGAGCTGGTCCTGCCCCGTACCCCGGTCGGGGTCGCGTCGGTGCAGGGCAACGCGGTGCGCGAGGGAGCGCTTCAGTCCGCCCTCGCCACCGTCCGCAGAGACGTCTTCGGCGTCAACACCCCTTCGCTCCTCGGGCCCGGGCGGTCCGGGGCGGGAGAGCCCCATCCGATCGTGGCGATCCCGGATTCACGAACAGAACCACCGTCTCCCGCCCCAACCAACTAGGAGGAGGGTCATGAGTTCCACGACCCAGGTTCGGAGAAGTGGCCGCCGTTGGCGCGGCTCGATAGTGCTCGGCGCGGTCACCGTCGCCGCGCTGGTGTCCGCTTGTTCGGGCGCCGCAAGCGGCCCGAAGGATGGGGCGGGTGACGCGGCGGCGGCCCCCGCCGCGGACGCGAAGCTCACGCTGACCGTCTACAGCAAGTTCACCGACCGCGAGTACAACGTGGTCACCGCCGGGCTGAACAAGCTCAAGGCGAAGTTCCCGAACATCGAGATCAAGCACGAAGGCCAGCAGGACGACGACAAGATCACCCAGTCCATCCGCGGTGGCAACCCGCCGGACGTGGCGATCTCGTTCTTCACCGACAACCTCGGCGCCTGGTGTTCCACGGGCAGCTTCCAGGATCTCAAGCCCTACATCGAGCGCGACAAGATCGACCTGAACCAGATCCCCGACGCCGTCCGCAGCTACACCGAATACCAGGGCAAGCGGTGCGCGATGCCGCTGCTCGCCGACGTCTACGGCTTCTACTACAACAAGGACATGTTCGCGGCGAAGGGCATCACCTCGCCGCCGAAGACGACCTCGGAACTGTTCGAGGCCACCAAGAAGCTGACCGAGTTCAACCCGGACGGCTCGATCAAGGTCGCCGGCTTCCTGCCGTCGATGCCGTTCTACGCCAACTACGCGCAGTACTGGGCCCCGAACTTCGGCGCCACCTACCTCGGCCCGGACGGGCAGTCGCACCTGGCCGACAGCCCCGAGTGGAAGGCGATGTTCGACTTCCAGAAGCAGCTCGTCGACTTCTACGGCGGCCACGCCAAGGTCGAGCAGTTCAAGGCCGGTCTCGGCGAGGAGTACTCGGCGGACCACGGTTTCCAGCGCGGCAAGCTCGCGATGATGATCGACGGCGAGTACCGCACCGCGTTCATCAAGGACCAGGCGCCGGAACTGAAGTTCGCCACCGCGGCCCCGCCGGTGCTCGACAGCAAGCCGGACCGCTACGGCGGCGCGTTCACCACGGGCACGATCATCGCGATCCCCAAGGGTGCCAAGAACCCCGGTGCCGCTTGGGAACTGATCAAGCAGGTCACCCTCGACACCGACACCTTGGTCGGCCTGTCGAACGGGCTCAAGAACGTGCCGAGCACCAAGGCCGCGCTGACCGATCCGAAGCTCGAGGTCACGCCGGAGTTCAAGACGTTCCTCGATCTGTACAACGGCGGGAAGCTGCTGCCGAACCCCTCGACCCCGATCGGCGACGCGCACCTCAAGGCCGTCAACGACTTCGCGGAGAAGTGGCAGGCGGGCAACATCCCCGACATGGTCGCGGGTCTCAAGCAGGTCGACGCTCAGGTCAATGACGAGCTGGCCCAGAAACGCGCCGGCGGCTGATCGCATGACATCGACCCTGGATTCCAGGGCGGTCGCTTCCCCTTCCGCGTCCACCCGGACGCGGAAGGGGAACGCAGCGCGCCGCCGTCGCACCGTCTTCTACTTCATCGCGCCGGCGATGCTCGGGTTCCTGATCTTCTTCGGCTACCCGCTGATCGCCACGCTGTACTACTCGTTCACCCGCTACGACCTGATCAACGCGCCGGAGTTCGTCGGCTTCGACAACTACATCCGGATGTTCACCAGCGAGCCGCTGGTCGGCACCGCCGCGTACAACACGCTGTGGCTGGTGATCGTCCTGACGTTCTGCCGCGTGGTGTTCGCCCTCGGCACGGCGTCGATCATCTCCCGGCTCAAGTCGGGCGTCGGCCTGGTCCGGACGCTCTGCTACCTGCCTTCGCTGGCCCCGCCCGCCGCGGCGACGCTGGCGTTCGTGTTCCTGTTCAACCCGGAATACGGCCCGGTCAACGCGTTCCTGCGGTCGGTCGGCATCGACGGCGGGCTGTGGTTCAACGATCCGGCGATGTCGAAGCCCGCGCTGACCCTGCTGGTGATGTGGGGTTCGGGTGAGCTGATGATCATCATCCTGGCGGCGCTGCTCGACGTGCCGCAGGAACAGTACGAAGCCGCTGAGCTCGACGGCGCGGGCCCGGTCCGCCGGTTCTGGCACGTCACCCTCCCGTCGATCTCGCCGGTGCTGCTGTTCGGTGTCGTCAACTCGATGATCTTCGCGTTGCAGTTCTTCACGCAGGCGATCGTCGCGGGTTCGGCGGCCGCGGGTGCGGCGGACGTCGCGGGCAACACGAGATTCATCGGCGCACCACAGAACTCGACGCTGACCTATCCGGTCTGGCTGTACGTCCAGGGTTTCCGGTACTTCAACATGGGTTACGCGGCGGCGATGGCGGTCCTGCTGTTCATCGTCTCGGCCGGGTTCACCTGGATTCTCGTGCGGCAGCTTCGCAAGTCCCAGCATCAGGAGGAGGGGGCATGATCATATCCTCGCGACAGCCTGTTCATGGCCCCGACCGGGTGCGGGTGTCCCGCATGAGCGGAGCGGGCGGATGACCACACTGGCCGAGCCCCGGCACGCCGCCCCGGCGTCCGAACCGCCGAAGGCGCGGATGCGGCGCCAATGGGACAAGAAGCTGTACTGGATCGCGACGCACAGCCTGGGTATCGCGATGGGCGTGATCTTCGTGCTGCCCATCCTGTTCGTGTTCCTCACCGCGGTGATGTCCAGCGACCAGGCGCTTTCGTCCAATTTCTGGCCGAAGGAATGGCACTTCGAGAATTTCATCGAGGTGTTCGAAAAGGCGCCGCTGTTGCAGTACTTCGGCAACAGCATGCTGTATTCGACGCTGGCCACGTTCGGGGCGCTCGTTTCGGCGATCCCGGCGGCGTACGCGCTTTCGAAGCTGAAGTTCCGCGGGCAGAACCTGTTCTTCATGCTGACCGTGGCCGCGATGATGCTGCCGCCACAGGTCACCGTCGTGCCGCTGTACGACCTGTGGGTGCGGCTCGGGTTCACCGGGACGCTGATCCCGCTGATCGTGCCGTACTTCTTCTTCGACGCGTTCTCGATCTTCCTGCTGCGGCAGTTCTTCCTGACCATTCCGAAGGACTACCTCGAAGCGGCGAAGATCGACGGTTGCAACGAGTTCCAGGCGATGATCAAGGTGCTGATCCCGATGGCGAAGCCGGGGATCGCGGCCACCGCGATGTTCTGCTTCCTGTTCACCTGGAACGATTATTTCGGTCCGCTGCTCTACACCGGTGAGACCCGCGACAGCTGGCCGCTTTCGCTGGCGATCGCGTCGTTCCGCGGGATGCACCACGTGGAATGGAATCTCACCATGGCGGCCACCGCACTGATCATGCTGCCGGTGATCGTGCTGTTCGTGTTCGCGCAGAAGTCCTTCGTCAAGGGCGTCACATTCACAGGGGTCAAGGGATGAAACTGGCAGTCGTCGGTGGCGGTTCCACTTACACACCCGAGCTGATCGACGGGATCGCCGGGCGGCGGTCCACTTTGGACGTCGACGAGATCGTGCTGATCGATCCGGACGCCTACCGGGTGGAGGCGGTCGGGGACTTCAGCAACCGGTTGCTGAACCACGCCGGGCATCCGGCGCGGGTCCGCACCACCGCCAACCTCGAAGAGGGTGTCGAGGGCGCGGCGGCGGTGCTGATCCAGCTGCGGGTCGGCGGGCAGCGCGCGCGGCGCGGGGACGAGACGTTCCCGCACGCCTGCGGCTGTGTCGGCCAGGAGACCACGGGCGCGGGCGGCCTCGCGAAGGCGCTGCGCACCGTGCCGGTGGTGCTCGACATCGCCGACAGGGTCCGGAAAGCCGCCGGGGACGACACCTGGATCGTCAACTTCACCAACCCGGTCGGCATCGTCACCCGCGCGCTGCTGAACGAGGGCCACCGCGCCGTCGGGCTGTGCAACGTCGCGATCCACCTCCAGCGCACGTTCGCGCATCTGCTCGGGGCCGGTATCGACGACGTCAAACTCGTCCACACCGGACTGAACCACCTGAGCTGGGAGCGGGAGGTGCTCGTCAACGGCGAGGACCGGCTGCCGGAACTCCTGGCGGAGCACGCGGAATTCCTCGGCGAGCACGTCACCGCGCCGGTGGAGTGGATGCGGCGGATGAACGTCGTGCCGTCGTACTACCTGAAGTACTACTACGGGCACGACGAGCAGGTCACCAAGCAGCGCACCGAGCGGCCGCGCGCGGACGTCGTCAGCGACGTCGAGGAGGAACTGCTCAAGGTGTACCTCGACCCGGAGGTGGTGACCAAACCGGAGCAGCTGGAAAAGCGGGGCGGTGCCTACTATTCCGAGGCCGCGGTGCAGCTCGTGCACGCGCTCACCTCGGGCGGGCCCGCGGAGGAGCACGTCGTCAACGTCCGCAACGAAGGCACTTTCGACTTCCTGCCGGACGACGCCGTCATCGAGGTTCCGTCCCTTGTGGACGGTAACGGTCCCCGTCCGATCCCGCAGGCGCCGGTCGAGCAGCGGTTCGCCGGGCTCATCGCCGGGGTGACCGCGTACGAGCACCTCGCGCTGGAGGCGGCGATCAAGGGCGGCCGGGACCGGGTGGCCGACGCGCTGCTCGCGCATCCGCTGGTCGGGCAGTACACCAAGGCCGATCAGCTCGCCGACACCCTCGTGCAGGTCAACCGTGAGTTCCTGCCGTGGGCGGGGGCATGACGGCCGGCTCACCAGACGTCGTCGTCGCGATCGACGGCGGCAACAGCAAGACCGACGTCCTGATCGTCTCCCGGGACGGACGGGTGCTCGGGCAGTCGCGGGGGCCGGGCGCGTCGCCGCAGAACATCGGGGTCGAGGCCAGCGTCCGCCTGCTGGAAGAGCTGGTCCTGGAAGCCCTTCGCGGGGCAGGGCTTCCCGACGAACGGCCGTTCGCGGCACATACGTCGGCCTACCTCGCGGGACTGGATTTCCCGCAGGAGGAAGCGATCCTGCACGCGGCGCTGGCCGCCCGCGGCTGGAGTGACTCGCTGATCGTCGGCAACGACACGCTCGCGCTGCTGCGCGCGGGCAGTTCCGACGGGACGGGGGTGGCGGTGGTGTGCGGCGCCGGGATCAACGGTGCCGGCGTCAGCGCCGACGGTCGTGAGCAGCGGTTTCCGGCGCTGGGCAAGATCTCCGGCGACTGGGGCGGCGGCTACCGGCTGGGCGAGGAGGCGCTGTGGTGGGCCGTCCGCGCGGAGGACGGCAGGGGTCCCGGCACGGCCCTGCAGGCGGCCGTCGCCGCGCACTTCAAGGCGTCTTCGGTGCTGGAAGTGGTGCAGCGACTGCATTTCGAGGAGTTGCACACCGATGCCATCCACGGCCTGTGCCCGCTGCTGTTCGCTGTCGCGGCGGGCGGTGACGAGGTGGCGCAGGACGTGGTCGTCCGGTTCGTCGAGGAGGTCGCCGTGCTGGTCGCGGTCATCCTGCGGCGGCTCGAACTGACCGGGGAAGCGCCCGAAGTCATCCTCGGCGGGGGAGTGCTGACCGGGGTCGGCGCGCCGGTGATCGCGGAGATCGAGCGGCGGTGCCTGAAGGTGGCTCCGCGCGCTTCGGTGCAAGTCGTCGACGTCGCTCCTGTGGTCGGCGCGGCTCTGTTCGCCCTGGACACCATCGGCGCCCCCGACGCCGCGAAGTCCTCCCTGAAGGCCGCGACCAAACGGGTCTGAAGGTCCGTGAAGGCCTCCTTCCCTACCTTGAGCGTAGGGAAGGAGGCCTTCACGGACATCGGCTCAGGAAGCGGCGGGGACGAGCGGCTCGTCCGTCTCCAGCAGCGACTTGAAGTCCGACAGGATCCACGCCCAGCCGCCACCGGCGTTCTCGCCCGGCCCGGCGTTGATGTTCTCCTGCGAGCCGTTGACCAGCGCGGCCGTCGTGGGCGCGTCGGTGACGTCGTGGGTGACGGTCAGCCGGGTGCCCGCGGACTTCGTCTCTTCGATCTCGTAGGTGAGCTTGGTGTACGGCTCCTTGTCGAAGGCCGGGTCCATCCGCAGTTTCCAGGTGACGACCAGCTTGCGTGGCGGATCGACCTCCAGCACCTCGCCGTCCACCAGGTCGTTGGTGAAGCCGGCTTCGACGTATTCCGGCGTCGGGTGGGTGGCGTGCTTGCCGCCCGGCCGCAGGTCGAAGTCGACGAGGCCGGTGTAGCCGTACTTCCGCGACCACTCGGGCTTCGTGATCGCGTCCCAGATCTTCTCCGGGGTGGCCTTGATGTAGACGCGGTAGACCTGGGTGTCGGTCATGACGGCTCCTCGTGTTCGGGGGTTTCGAGTTCGGCTTTGAGGTCGAGCAACGCGGTCACGTTGCGCTCGGTGAACTTGTCGATCCACCGGTCGTGGATCTGCCGGATCGGTACCGGGTTGAGGAAATGCTTCTTCTCCCGGCCCTCCTTGCGCGTGACGACAAGTCCGGCTTCTTCCAGCAGTTTCAAGTGCTTCATCACGCCGAACCGGCTCATGTCCACTTCGGACTCGAGTTCGGTCAGCGTGCGGCCGTCACGCGCGAACAGCTGGTCGAGCAGGAACCGGCGGGTCGGATCCGCCAGGGCCTTGAAAACCAGGTCGTCGTCGGGCACGAAGGAAGAATAGGTGACCAAAAGGTCACATGTCAACCGGTGACTTCACACGCTCGGAGAGCGCTACAGGAGGGCGCCCAGCGGCAGGATCAGCGCGATCGCGGTCACGGAGATGATCGTCTCCATGACCGACCAGCTCTTCAGCGTCTGTCCGACCGAAAGCCCGAAATACTCCTTGACCAGCCAGAACCCGGCGTCGTTGACGTGCGAGAAGAACAGCGAACCGGCGCCGATCGCCAGCACGAGCAGCGCACTGTGCGACGGGTCCATGGTCGCCGCGAGCGGTGCCACGATGCCCGCGGCGGACACGGTCGCGACGGTCGCGGAGCCGGTGGCGAGCCGGATCGCGACCGCGACCAGCCAGCCGAGCAGCAGCGGCGACAGGTTCGCGCCGGTGGCCAGGCTCGTGATGACATTGCCGACCCCGGCGTCGACGAGGGTCTGCTTGAATCCGCCGCCCGCGCCGACGATGAGCAGGATGCCGGCGATCGGCGGCAGCGAATCGGCCACGGTGGACGAAAGCTTGTCCCGCGTGAAGCCCGCGGACTTGCCGAGGGTGAGCATGCCGAGCAGGACCGCGGCGAGCAGCGCCACCAGTGGGTCACCGATGAAGTCCAGCACGCGGCGGAGGTGGTTCTCCTTCTCCAGCAGGATGTCCGCGAGCGCCTTGCCCATCATCAGCACGACCGGCAGCAGCACCGTGGACAGCGTCGCGAGGAAGCCGGGACGGCGGCCTTCTGCGGACGAGGACTCGGGGACGAGCCGTTCCGGCGCGACGGCGTCCGGGACCATCTTCGCGGCCAGCCTGCCGAACAGCGGTCCGGCGATGATCACCGTCGGGATCGCGACGAGCAGGCCGAAGGCCAGGGTGAGGCCGATGTTCGCGTTCAGCGCGCCCGCGGCGGCGAGCGGGCCGGGGTGCGGCGGGACGAGGCCGTGCAGCACCGAAAGCCCGGCGAGCGCGGGGATTCCCAGCAACAGCAACGGTTTCCCAGTGCGCTTGGCGACCAGCAGGATCACCGGGATCAGCATGACCAGGCCGATCTCGAAGAACATCGGCAGCCCGATCAGCGCGGCGACCAGCGCCATTGCCCACGGCAGGGTGCGCTTGCCCGCGCGGCGCAGGATGGTGTCGACGATCTGGTCCGCGCCGCCGGAATCGGCGAGCAGTTTGCCGAGCATCGCGCCGAGCGCGATCAGCACGCCGACCGAGGCGACGGTGGAGCCGACACCGGAACTGAAGCTCTTGATCAGCTTGTCCACCGGCATGCCCCCGACCAGTCCGAGCACGCCGGAGCCGAGGATGAGGGCCAGGAACGGATGCTGCTTCGCCTTGGTGATCAGGACGACGATCACGGCGATGGCGAGCACCGTCGCGCCGATGAGGCGGGTGTCGTGTCCGGTCCAGGCGGCGGCGAGAGTGGTGGTCATCAGCGGTCCTTGAAGGCGGAAAGGGTGGTTTCGACGATCTCGTCCGGTGTCTTGGAGATATCGGCGATGAGGCCGAATTCGTCCGGTCGCAACGGTTCCAGGTCGGCGAGCTGGGAGTCCAAAAGGGACACCGGCATGAAGTGCCCGGAGCGCGTCTTCATCCGGCTCGCGAGCAGTTCGCGGTCGCCGTGCAGGTGCAGGAACCAGACGTCGCCGCCGCCGCGCAGGACGTCGCGGTACCGGTACTTGAGCGCGGAGGAGGTGACGACGCCGCCCGAGTCCTGGTGTTCGGCGATCCAGCCGGCGATGGCTTCGAGCCACGGCTGGCGGTCTTCGTCGTTCAGCGGGTGGCCGGAGCTCATCTTGTCGATGTTGGCCTGCGGATGGAACGTGTCCGCTTCGGCGTAGTCCACGCCAAGGCGCTCGGCGAGTGCCGTGCCCACGGTCGTCTTGCCCGAGCCGGAAACGCCCATCACCACGATGACGGTCATCCGTACCTCCCACGTCGCTGTAGCCCGACGAGTACAGCTCAAAAGTACTACTTAAGCAACATCAAGTACTACTTAATCGAGTCAGAACGTTAAGGTCGCCTGGTGGGCAACGACAGGCACGCCGAAATGCTCGACGCGCTCGGCTCCGCGATCGCGAACGGGGAGATCCCGCCGGGTGCGGTGCTGCGCTCCGACGAGCTTCAGGAGCGGTTCGGCGCGTCGCGCACGGTGGCGCGCGAGGTCGTGCGCGTACTGGAGACGATGTGCCTGACCAGCAGCAAACGCCGCGTCGGGATGACCGTGCGCGAGCCGCGCGACTGGAACCATTACGACCCGAGACTGCTCCGCTGGCAACTCGACGGATCCGAGCGGAAGACCGCGCTGCGCACGCTGACCGAGTTGCGGTCCGGCGTCGAACCGTGCGCGGCCCGGTTCGCGGCGTTGCGGGCGACGCCGGAAGAAGGCGGGCGTCTCCGGGCTGTGGCGAAGCGACTGGAGGAGACGGCGCACCGGCGGGACCTCGTGACCTTCCTGGAGCACGACGTCGCTTTCCACGAGCTGCTGCTGACCGCGTCGCGGAATCCGATGTTCGCGCAGCTTTCGGCGGTCGTCGCCGAGGTGCTCGCCGGGCGCACCGGGCACGGGCTGATGCCGGAGGAACCCCAGCCCGAGGCCGTCGCGCTGCACGTCGAGGTCGCGGCCGCCGTCGACGCCGGTGACGCTGACCGGGCCGAACGCGCGATGCGGGACATCGTCATCCAGGCGCGTGACGAGATGGCCGTCCTTCTGGACGGATGATCTTCGAGTAATCTCTGCAGGTCTTCGAGGGATACTGCATGCAGGGGGCGACGGTGAGCGCGGCGCGCGCGATCGGCTTGGTGTTGGGGGTGGCCGCGGACGGGGCGATCGGGGATCCCCGATCGCGGCGTCCGGTGACGGCGTTCGCCAGGGCGGCTTCGACGATGGACGCGAAGGTCCGCTCGAAGCATCCGGCGGCCGGGGTGCTGTGGACCGGTGGCCTCGCGGGCTCCGCCGTGCTGGCGGGTGTACTCGCCGAACGCGCCGGACGGCGCAGCCTCGTTTTGCAGGCGACCACGACCGCGGTGGCCACCTGGGCCGTCCTCGGCGCCGCCGGACTGGCCGCGCACGGCACGTCGCTGGCGCGGGATCTCGAAGAAGGCGAGCTCGAGACCGCACGTGGCACACTGTCCACACTGGACCCCCGCGTCGCCGACGGACTCGGCGTCATCGGCCTTTCGCGCGCTTCGGTGGAGACGCTCGCCGAGAACACCGCGGACGTCGTCATCGCGCCCCTGGTGTGGGGAGCGCTGGCCGGGGTCCCCGGCCTGCTCGGCTCGCGCGTGATCAGCCTGCTGCGCGGCCTCGGCCGGGGCCGCCCCGAGCGGTACCGCTGGTTCGTCGCCAGGGTGGACGAAATCGTCCATCTCGTGCCCACGCGGGTCGCGGCCGGGCTGACCGTGCTCGCGGCACCGGTCGTCGGCGGTTCGGCGGGCGGCGCGTGGCGGGCGTGGCGCCGGGACACGGCCGCGCACCCGAGCCCGAACGCGGGCCGCGTCGAGGCGGCTTTCGCCGGGGCGCTGGAGATCCGGGTCGGCGGGCGGACGGTGTATCCGCACGGGGTCGAGGAACTGCCGGTGCTCGGCATCGGCCGCAACCCGGACGCCGGGCACGTGACGCGGGCCGTGGAGCTTTCGCGGGTGGTCGGGTGGCTGGGCGCGATCAGCTCGGTGGTGCTGGCGGGTCTCGTCGGCTTTTGGCGACGACGGCGCTGACCTGCTTTTGGCTTCCGCTCTCGTGAGTGGCCAGGACGGTTCCAACCTTCGTTGCCACTCACTTCGGCCACGCCGCGCGTTGCCCGCAGAGTCCGTGAAGGCCTCCTTCGCTACCTTCAGGGTAGGCAAGGAGGCCTTCACGGACCGGCCTGCGTTTCGCTTGCGGCCCGTGTCCGCGGTCGGGGCACTGCCTCGATGCCGGTCAGGGAGCAAGGGACCTTTGCTATCGCTCCCGGCGCGCCAGCTGCGCCCGCGCCGGCGTGTCTCCCGGGCCGCCGCGCCGCTCCAGCGCGGCGTCGATCCGCGAGCGGTCGGCGGGCTGCTTGTTCCCGCCGTATTTGAACTTCGCCCGCACCCGGTCACGGTCAGCTCGACGCCGCGGATGCCGGGGAGCAGCCGCTTGTCCGGCGCCTCGGTGGCGCTCACCGCGACCCGGTCGCCCGACGGTTCGAAGTGCGCGAGCTGCCGGTCCAGGAGCGCGGCCTTCTCCGCGGCGTCGTCGACCAGCCGGACGTCGCATTCGAGCTGGATGGACGTGTAGTACGACGTCGGGACGCCGTGCGGCGGGTCGGCCGGGTGTTCCAGTCGGATCGGATGTAGGTGTGGTCGTCGGTCACCGCGAGCAGCGCACGCGGGTGTTCCTCCAGCAGCGGCCAGACCGGATTGGGGCGCGCGAGGTGCGGCAAAACCGTCCGGTCGCCGTCGTAGACGAAGTGCACCGGGTTGACGACAGGCAGGTCGCGGCCCGCGCCGTCGGCGATCGGCTGGCCGAAGTCGTGCGCCGAGAGCCAGGCCCGCCATTCGGCGCATGGGCGAAGTATGACCACGTGAAATGGACCTATGAAAGGGCCATTTTCGGGTCAGATCAGGTGGCCACTTCGGAGCGTTCGTCCTCGGCCAGCATCTCCGCGACACTCTTGCGCCGCTGCGGCCGTGCCGTGGTCAGCGCGCCGCCCGGCTTCAGTTCCCGGACGGTGAAGTACAGCCAGCCCATCAACGCCATCGCCCCGAACGCGATCCACTGGAGCGCGTAGGAGAAGAACGGCCCCGCGTCGGTCTGCGGCAGCGGCAGCGCGCCGAGCACGCCGGGCTGGTCCACGTCGAGCTGGAAGTAGCCCGGCCGGATGTCCAGCTTCGCGGCGCGCGCGACGACCTGGGAATCGACGACGTAGCTCTGCAGCTTCCCGCCTGTCGACCCGTCGGCGAAGGCGTCGCGGTTCTTGCCGTCCCGCTCGTCGTGACGTGCCCGCGTGACGACGTCGACGATCCCGGCAGGAGGCGCGGCGTAGGGGAGCGCGCGCGATTTGTCGTCGAGGCGGACGTAGCCGCGGTCCACCAGCACGGTCGTGCCTTCGACGGTCCGGAACGGCGTCAGCACCTCGAAGGCAGCTTCGCCCTGTACGGAGCGAAGGCGGGCCACGACCTCGCCCTCGGGCAGGTACGTGCCCTTCATCGCGACCAGGTGCCATTCGGTGCGCTGGTCAGGAGCGGCTCCACCGGGAAGCAACTGATCCAGCGACCGCGGCTGCCCGGAGAACGACTCCCGCAGGGCCGCGTTCTGGTGTTCGCGCTCGTTGTCGCGGGAGAACTGCCACGGCGCCAGCAAGGTGAAGCAGCACACGGCGAAGGTGAACACCACCAACGTCAAAGCCAGCCACCCGGGCTTCAGCAGGAACTTCAACCGCACCCCACCACGGTAAGCGGTCCGCCTCAGGCGTGTGCGCGCACCCAGCCGAGCAGGCCCGGAACGGCCCGCTCGATCATGCCGAGGACGTCCTCGAAACCGTCGTCCTCGCCGTAGTACGGGTCCGGGACCTCGGCGCCTTCGGGCGCGGACGGATCGAACTCGCGCAGCAGGCGGACCTTCGCCGGGTCCGAAACCTTCCGCCGGAGGAACGCCAGGTGGCTGTCGTCCGCCGCGAGCAGCAGGTCGGCGGCCAGATGCCCGCGGTCGACCTCGGCCGCGACGTGACCGGTCGGGTAACCGTGTTCGGCCAGCTTCGCGCGGGCCCGCTTGTCGGCGGCCTCGCCGACGTGCCAGCCGCCGGTACCCGCGCTGGACGCCTGCACGAGGTGGTCGAGACCGGCTTCCTCGACCTTCGCGCGGAAGACGAGTTCGGCCATCGGGGAGCGGCAGATGTTGCCGGAACAGACGAAGACGATGTGCAGCACCCGATCAGTGTGAAGGCCGGGGAGATCGACCGCTCACCGGCTCCGAACGGCTACCGGGCGCGCGAAGCTGGAAAGCCGGGACGAAGCGGGAGTAGACCTCCTGCAGAGAAACACGCAGGAAGGTCGCGTATGAGCGCACCACTACCCATCGTCGAGTCCCCGGCAACCGGGCTTCGCTGGTATCGCATCACCGTGAAGCATCCGCACCCCTACGAGGTCGGGCGGATCCTCTCGGAGCACCACTTCGTCCAGGCGAGATCGCCGAAAGAGGCGATGACCAGGATGCCGTTGCACCTGCGGTCGAGCGCCTCCGTCGCGCCGTACGAGGTCGTCCACCCCGACGTCACCGATCACTCGACGAAGGCCTACCGGGCGATGCTGTGGACGGGCCGCGTCATGCGCGCGGCCGGCCGCTGGGCGGTCAACAAGGACGCGAAGGCGCTGGACTGACGCGAGGGCGACAGCAAAGGTCCCTTGCTCCCGCCCCGCGGTCAGGGGTGCGTGCAGGCCGACCGCACCGCTTCCCCGAGCGCCACCGAGTGCAGCCGGTCCAGCCCGCGTCGCGCGTCGACCAGCCGCACCGCGACCGCGAGTCGTACGTCGCAGGACCGCCGCGCCCGCGCGTCCCGGGTCGCGGCGAGTTCGGTGAGCAGTCCCGCGTTGAGCCGGTCGATCACCGGCCGGACCTCGGTCGCCAGATCGGGCCGTCCGGGCGGCCGCGTGCCGGGTTGCTCGGTCCACCGCGCGTACAGGCCGCGCTGCACGACCTTGTTCGCCTCGATCTGGTCGCGGAAGAACCGCACCACGCCGTCCGCGTCGAGGCCGAGGCCGGGCGCCTTCGCCGCCACCGAGTCGAGGATCTGTTGTTCGCGCACCGGGTCGTCGATCGGCGACGGCGTGCCGAACTTCGCGGCCGCGACCTTGTCGGCGATCTGCACCCGCCGGGCGGCCAGATCGGTCAGCTTCCAGAAACCCGGAGACGCCGAAGCCGGCGTGGGCACCGCCAGCAGACCGGCCACGAGCAGCGCGCAGAGCACCCGAAGTCGCATGCCCGGAAACGCTACATGCGAAAATCCCCCGGTGCCCGCGCTTGCCGAAGTCATCGCCGCCCTGGAGCGGGCGTACCCGCCCGAACTCGCCGAATCGTGGGACGCCGTCGGTCTCGTCTGCGGCGACCCGGCCGAGAACGTGGACAAGGTCCTGTTCTGCGTCGACCCGGTCGACGAGACCGTCGACGAGGCGATCGAAGGCGGCGCGCGGCTGATCGTCGCGCACCACCCGTTGCTGCTGCGCGGCGTCCACGGCGTCCCGGCCGACAGCACCAAGGGACGCCTCGTGCACCGCCTGATCCGCGCCGGTGTCGCCCTCTACTGCGCGCACACCAACGCCGACTCCGCGGCGCCCGGCGTCTCCGACGCGCTCGCCGACGCCATCGGCCTGACCGTCCTCGGCCCGCTCGACCCCCGCGAGGACGGCGTCACCGGCATCGGCCGCATCGGCGAACTGCCCGCGCCCGAACCGTTCTCCGCCTTCGTCGAACGTGTCGCGAACGCCTTGCCCCGCACCGAACCCGGCGTCTACGGCGCGGGTGACCCGGACCGCCCGATCCGCCGCGTCGCGGTTTCCGGCGGTTCCGGCGACAGCTATCTCAAGCGGGCCACCGCCGCCGGGGTCGACGCGTACGTCACCGCCGATCTCCGGCATCATCCCGCCGGGGAACACCTCGCGGAGATCGCCGAAGTCCCCGCCCTGGTAGGCGTCACGCACTGGGCGAGCGAATGGCCGTGGTGTGAGCAAGCCTCGGCCGTCGTCCATGCCGCGTTTGCGGGTAACGTCGTCGTTCACGTCTCCACGCGGTGCACCGACCCGTGGACGCTACGGGCCACCCGAACCGAGCACTAAGAACTTCAAGGAGCACCGTGAAGGCCGACCCCGCCGTCCAGCGCCAGCTGCTCGAACTCGCGAAGGTGGACGCCGAACTCTCGCGTACCGCCCACCGCCGCCGCACTCTCCCGGAGATCGCCGAGATCGACGCGGGCGAGGCGACGGTGCGCGGACGACGCGACGCGCTGGTCTCGGTCCAGACGGCGGCGTCCGACCTCGACCGCGAGATCGCCCGCCAGGAGAAGGAGATCGAGTCGGTGCGCGCCCGCGGCGACCGCGACCGCAAGCTCCTCGAATCCGGTTCCGTCGCGGCCAAGCAGATGACCGACATCGAGCACGAGCTGAACAGCCTCAACCGGCGCCAGTCCGCGCTCGAGGACGACCTGCTCGAGTTGATGGAACGCCGTGAGGCGCTCGACCTCGACGCCCAGCGCACCAGTGCCGAGGTCGCCAAGGCAGAGGGAGAGGTCGCCGAAGCGATCCTCCGGCGCGACGAGAACTTCGCCGACTTCGACACCACGAAGGCGCGCCGCGACGAGGACCGCGCCAAGCTCCTGCCGCGTATCCCGGAAGACCTGCTGAAGCTCTACGAGCGGGTCCGGGCACACAAGGGGATCGGCGCGGCGCTGCTGCGGGCCCGCCGCTGCGGCGCCTGCCAGCTCGACATCGACCGCCGCGAGATCGCCGAGATCAAGGCCGCGCCCGAGGACAACGTCATCCAGTGCGAGAACTGTGGCGCCATCCTGGTGCGCACGCTGGAGTCCGGCCTGTGACCGACCACGTGCTCGTCGAGGCCGACGGCGGATCGCGGGGCAACCCCGGTCCCGCCGGCTACGGCGCGGTCGTGAAGGACCCGGCCACCGGTGAGGTGCTCGCCGAGCGCAAGGACTTCGTCGGCATCGCGACCAACAACGTCGCCGAGTACTCCGGCCTGATCGCCGGGCTCGCCGCGGCCGCCGAGCTCGGAGCGTCCACAGTGGACGTCCGAATGGACTCGAAGCTCGTGGTGGAACAGATGTCCGGGCGCTGGAAGGTCAAGCACCCGTCGATGCAGCCGCTGAACGCCGAGGCCAAGGAGCTGGCGGCGCGCTTCTCCCGCGTGCGCTACGAGTGGATCCCGCGCGCGGAGAACTCCCACGCGGACGGGCTCGCGAACGAGGCGATGGACGCCGGGACGGCGAAGAAGACCGAAGCGCCGAAGAAGACCGTGAAGCAGGACAGGATCAGCCCTGTCGGCTGGACAGGCGCCACCGGCACGCCGACCAAACTGCTCCTCGTGCGGCACGGCCAGACGGCGATGTCGGTCGGCAAGCGGTACTCCGGCCGCGGTGACGTGCCGCTCACCGACCACGGCAAGCAGCAGGCGGCCGCCGCCGCGAAACGCCTCGGCTCGATGGAGGGCCTGGTCGTCGACGGTGAGGTCGCGCCGATCATCGCCTCGCCGCTGATCCGCACCCAGCAGACGGCGCAGGCGATCGCGGACGCGCTGGGCGGCCGGGTCGAGACGCATCCCGGGCTGATCGAGACCGATTTCGGCGACTGGGAAGGCCTCACCTTCAAAGAGGCCATGGACCGCGATCCCGAGTTCCAGACGAACTGGCTTTCCGACACCTCGATCGCGGCGCCGGGCGGCGAGAGCTTCGACGGCGTCCACCGGCGTGTCCGCAAGGCCCGCGACGAGCTGATCGCGCGGTACGGCGGGCGCACGCTCGTGCTGGTCAGCCATGTCACGCCGATCAAGTCGCTGCTGCGGATGGGCCTGGACGCCGGGCCGTCGCTGCTGTTCCGCCTGCACCTGGACCTGGCCTCGCTTTCGATCGTCGAGTTCTATCCGGACGGCAACGCCTCGGTCCGGTTGGTGAACGACATCTCGCACCTGTCCTAGCCGGAGACTGTGGCGCGGATCACGCCTGGATATGACGTGTCGCGAGCGTGTCATGGGGTATTGGCTACAGTTTTGACGACGGGCACGTGAGCGAGAAGGCAAAGACGGGGACATGACGGCGAGCGCACTCAGCGAAGCTTCCGAAAAAGAAGTGCCCGACCCGGCGGAGACGCCGGCCCGTCGTGGCCCGGCCGCCCGGATCGCGCCGTACCTGGCGGTTCTCGCCGGTGTCGCGGCGCTGGCCTGGCATGCCACCCTCTACGGCCACTGGATCGTCGACGACGCGGCCATCACCTTCTCCTACGCGCGCAGTTTCGCCGACGGTCTCGGCCCGGTGCTGCAGCCGGGGCAGCCGTCGGTCGAGGGCTGGTCGAACTCGACCTGGCTGGTGCTGCTGGCGGCAGGCAAGCTCTTCGGCATCTTCGACAGCGGCATGCTGTTCGGCCTTCCCGACTACGTCCTGTTCCCGAAGCTGCTGGGGCTCCTGTTCACCGCCGGGACGCTGGCGGCCTGCCACGTCGCGGCGAAGCAGGTCTTCGAGCGCTTCGCCTGGCTGGCGACGTTGGTCGTCGGGCTGACGCTGGCCGCGATCCCGTCGTTCGTCATCTGGACGATCTCCGGCCTGGAGAACTCCCTGTTCGGGATGGCCGTCGCGTGGCTCGCCGTGCTGCTGTTCGTGGCCGTGCGCAAGAACACCGTGCTCACCGCGAAGGTCGCCATCTGGTCCGGGGTGCTGGTCGCGTTCGCCGCGCTGACCCGCCCCGAAGGCCTGATCTACGGCGCCGCGTACCCGCTCGTCGTGCTGTTCCAGCTGCGGAAGCCGCTGCTGGGGCAGAGCGTCAAGTTCGTCGTGGTGTCCGTGGTCGCCTTCGCGATCCCGTTCGGGGCGTATCTCGCCTGGCGGATCGCGGAGTTCGGCAGGCTGCTGGCGAACCCGTCCATCGCGAAGGGGCAGGGCCTGCCCGGCCTTTCGGCGCTGAAGCAGCCGTTCGAGCTGGTCGGCTACGCCGGTGTCGCCGGGACGATCCTGCTGGCGCTGACCATCGGTTACGCGCTGGTCCGCGCGGAGTGGCGGCGCGCGCTGATCGCGCTGATGACGCCGCTGGCGCTGGGCATCGTCGCCTACGGCGTGATGGTCCCGGACTGGATGGGCCAGCACCGCTTCGCGACCCCGATCTGGATCCTCGCCGCGCTGACCGGGACGCTGGCCGCGGGTGAACTGCTGCGCCGTTCGCGGGCGGTGCTGCGGGCCGTGGTGGTGCTCGTGCTGGTCGCGGCCGCGATCCCGTCCGGGATGGGTTTCGCGTCGTCGTCGGAGAAGTTCCAAGAGTCCCCGACGGTGCCCGCGTGCCTCATCGCCGACCGCTTCGGCCGCGGCTTCAACACCATGGCCGACATCCTCGGCCTCCAGCAGGCGTCGCTGCTGCTGCCCGACCTCGGCGGCTCGTCGATGACCAGCCGCCTGCACCTGGTCGACATGGCCGGGCTGGTCGAGGCGGACGTCGCGGACTTCGTCAAGAAGGGCGACATGCCGGGGCTGCGCGACTACGTGTTCGACAAGGTCAAGCCGACCTTCATCCACTCGTGGGGCCCGTGGGCCGCGGGGAACGGGATCGCGGTCGACCCGCGGATCGACCGCGACTACGAGCCGGTCTTCGTGTACCCGGGCGGCGGACTGCGGAACGGGGACTTCGTGCGCAAGGACGTCGTCTCCAGCCCCGAGAAGCTGAAGGCCGTCCAGGAGTACGCCGCGAAGACCATGCCGGAGGTCGAGAAGGTGCGCTTCGGCAGGCCGCTCAACGACTGCGGCCCCTCGATGCACCCGGGCCAGACGGTGTATCTCCCTTAAAGACCCGCAATTCGGCACCTGGTCGCGATCCTTGCGCGTGCAACGATCGCAACCAGGTGCCGAATTGCCCAGGGTCAGGGAACGGAAGTGACGAGGGGTTCCGGAGTGGCGGCGCCTCGCTCCAGGTCCACTTCCTTCGCCCGGATCACCGGCAGCACGTGCTTCCCGAAGTGCTCGACGTCCTCCAGGTAGTGCAGGAAACCGAGCAGCAGCAGGTTCGCCCCGCGCTTCTTGTACTCGATGGCCCGATCGGCGATCTGCTCCGGCGTGCCGATCAGCCCGGTGCGGAAGCCGTCGTTGTACTGCACCAGATCCTTGAACTCCGAGTCGGCCCACATCCCCTTCTTGTCCGAAGTGGAGCCTCCCGCCTGCTTGACGGCGTTGCGGAAACCTTCGACCGCGTCGGTGTTCGCCTTCTCGACGATCTCGCGCAGCACGGCCTTCGCCTCGCTTTCGGTCTCCCGCGCGATCAGGAAGCCGTTGAGCCCGAAGCGGACGGCGTGGTCGTTCTCGGCCGCGTAGCCGCGGACTTCCCCGACCTGCTCGCTGAAACCGTCTAAGTCCTTGCCGTTGCTGAAGTACCAGTCGGAGACCCGGCCCGCGAGCTTGCGCGCCGCGGTGGAGTTGCCGCCCTGGAAGATCTCCGGATGCGGCCGCCCGAGGGGTTTGGGTTTGATGTCGAAATCGTGGATCCGATAGAAATCGCCGGTGAATTCGGCGTGGTCGTTCGTCCAGAGTTCCTTCAGTACGCGAATGAACTCTTCCGAACGACGGTACCGTTCGTCGTGTTCCAGCCATGGTTCACCGAGGTTCGTGAATTCGTCCTTGAACCAGCCGCTGACCACGTTGACCGCCGCGCGCCCGCCGGAGATCACGTCCGCGCTGGCGACGAACTTCGCGAGCACCCCGGGATGCCACAGTCCGGGGTGGATCGCCGCGATCACCTTCAGCCGCTGCGTCGCGAGCAGCAGCGCGAGGCTGAATCCGGTCGATTCGTGCTGGTAGGCGGCACCGTAGCTGGCCGTGTAGCGGACCTGGCTCAGCGCGTATTCGAACCCGCTGTTCTCCGCGAGGACGGCGAGATCCCGGTTGTACTCGTATCCCCAGTCGGTGCGCTGCTCGATGTCGCTGGTGACCAGACCGCCGCTCACATTGGGGACCCAATAGGCGAATTTGAGTGGTTCGGATTCGATTCCCGGCATGTCGCGGAGTGAACCCGCCACCCCCGGAAACCGTCAATCACCGTCCACGCGCTGGGACCGGCCGAGCGCGGAACTCAATTCGGTGCGTCCGGTGATCTCCAGTTTGCGGTAGGCCCCGGACAAATGCAGCTCGACGGTGCGGCGGGTCAGGTGCAGCGCCTCGGCGATTTCCCGGTTGGTGAGACCTTGTGACGCCATCACCGCGACCCGGTATTCCTGTTTGGTGAGGCCGTGGTCGTTGTCCCTCGCCGTGGTCAGGCTCGTCCGCGCGTCGCGCAGCGCCTCGGCGGCCCGCCTCGCGAGCGGCCGCGCCCCGCAGTGTTTGCCCGACTGCACGGCCCGTCGCAGCGTGACGATCGCCTTCTCGTCCTGCCCGTGCCGGGCCTGCAGCGCGCCGAGTTCGGTCAAGGCCTCGGCCAGCGCCAGTTTCGCCGTCGATTCGCCGAGGACGTCGACGGCCTTGGTGAGCAGGCGTTCGGCCTCTTCGCCATGGCCATCGTCGCGGACGAGACCGGCCGTGGTCAGCGCGCCGCCGAGGATTCTCGGCGTTCCCCACCGTTCCGCGGCGTCGAGATCCTCTTCGGCGAGTTTGGCCGCCGCGTCGGTGCGCCCGAGTGCCAGCGCGGTGCGGGCGGCGTGCGCCCGCCAGGGGGCGAACCCGGGGAAACGCATGCCGTGGTGTTCGAGGCGGCGGCCGCAACCGCGCAGATCTTCGTAGCCGAGTTCGGGTTCACCGGTGGCAGCGCGGAGCCTGCCGCGCGCGTAGAGCAGGTAGTTGTGCGTGAAAAGTGCTTGTGTGGCCCCGAAATCGAGTTTGTCCAGCGCGGCGTTCGCGACGTCGTGGCGGCCGAGGTCGACCGAGACCTCGATCAGCCTGGCCGCGCACAGCACCGCGATCGGACACCGGCTGGTGGCGCCGCGTTCTTCGAACTGCCGCACCAGGGATTCGTAGTGGACGCTCGCCCGCACCAGATCGCCGCCCGCCTGCAGGGCGATCCCGCGGGCGAGAGTGGCGAGGGCGCCCTTCGGCACATGGAAGTCCCAGGGCAGGCGTTTGATGTCGAGGACCTGGCAGAGCTTGTCGGTGAGGGCGGCTTCGTCGGCGAGTACGGCCGTCGCGAGCGTGAAGAAGTAGGGCTGTTCGAACAGTTCGGGTTGCTCGCCGGACAACGCCTCCCCGAAATGCCGGACGGCGTTCGCCGCGGACTTCCCGCTCCGCACCGTGTCGAGCGCGAGCAATCCCGATCGGCTCTGTCGCGCGGCGGGGTCGTTCAGCGGCGCCCATTGCCGTTCGAAGTCGCGGAAGTCCGGCGGCGGCCCGAGTCTGCTGCCCGCCTCGGCGAGATAGGTCATGCACAGCAACGGCCAGACGGCGTCGGGCCCGCCCGCGTCGAGCCGCGCGGCGAACTGGCCGGCGGAGTTGATCGCCAGCCGCGCGTCCGGACCGCAGCACAGCGAAAGGATCATGGCCGTCGCCGCGAAGGCCGCTGTTTCGCGGTCGTCGATGTGGTCGACGGCCTCGCGCACCCTGGCGGGCGCCGAATCCGGGTCGCAGTGGAACTCCGCGTGCGCGAGCTGGAGCAGGATCGCCATCCGCTTGCGTTCGCTGAGCCGTTCTTCCAGCGCCCGCGACAGGAACCGGACGGAGAGTTCCGGATCACCCTCGACCACCGAATGACGGGCGGCCAGCCGCAGGACGTCGACCGCCCACGGGATCCTGATCGCGGTCGCCTCCAGCAGATGGGCGCCGACCCGCTCCGGCGGCGCGCCCGAGTCGTGCAGGAGCCGCGCCGCCCGCGATTGGGTGACCGCCCTGGTGGTGAGCGGCATGTCGGCGAGTACCGAGTTGCGGACGAACCGGTAGGTCAGCGTCGGCCGGTGGCTGTTGGTCAGCAGGTGCACGCGCACCATCGTGTCGATGGCCTCCAGCGCGGTGATCTCGTCGACCCCCGCGAGCTGCGCCAGCAGGTCGAAGCTCGCGTCCTCACCCAGGATCGCGACGGCTTCGAGCATCTTCGGCGCGGCGGTGTACTCGTGCATGCGGACCCGCAGCACCTCGCCGATCATCGCCGAACCCGCGGCGTCCAGGTCCATCCCGGGGACCAGGCGGCGGCGCAGCGCGCCGAGCAGATACGGGTTGCCGCCGGTGACCTTGTGGCATTCCTCGGCGAACCGTCCGAGAGAGACGCGAAGGAACTCCGCGACGTGCCGCGTTCCCAGCCCGCGCAACCGGATCGTCGCCGGAGTGCAGCCGGACATCTCCAGCAGGGCGACCTCGCCGGTCTGCAGATGCCCGATCAGCGAGGTCAGCACGAACATCACCGGCAGATGCTCCACGCGGTGCCGGATGTAGGCGAGACAGCGCATCGACCACGGGTCGGCGAGGTGGAGGTTGTCGATGCCGAGGAACACCGGCCCCTGTTCGGCGGCGTGGCGGACGGTGTGGAAGAAGGCGTCGAGCGCCTCTGTCTGCTCCTGTTCGTTCCGCGGGCGGCGGTCCGGCAGGGATTCGGCGGCGTGCGGTGCCCGCGGCCGCGGTGATCCGGGTTCGGCGGGGGCGTGGGTCAGCCCTTCGATCAGCTGACGGCCGACACCACCGCTCAGATGCGTCTCCAACCGGGACGCGGTCGCGATCGCGACGGTGAACCCGGCCGCTTTCGCGAGCTCACCGGCGGCGTCGAGCACCGAAGACTTGCCCATGCCGAACTCGCCGACCACCACCGCGCTGATGGCCCGGCCGAGGAGCGCGGTCCGGAACAGTCCGGTGATCGTGTCGAGTTCGCTGTCTCGGCCCAGTAACCCGGCGGCGCGGCGCTTCGGTACCGAAGGCCCGCCGAAGGGACTCTCGGGATTTACTTCGGTATGCACCGTAGAGACCTTCGTGTCGGCTTGCGGCAGACTACTTGAACGTAAGCGGAAACGGGAGTAATCGCTGGTCGGAGCCATGGGCCGGCACATCGTCGAGGGGAGCCGGGGACAGGATGTCCGTATCCGACGAGACCCGCCGATGCCGGCCGGACGACCGTTGTGACGACATCAGGGCCGCGACGACGCAGGCCAGCAGGACCACCACGAGGTTGGCCATGATCCTCGACGGCCTGCCGCAGCGCCGGACGACGACGGTGGCCCCGGGGGACAGGTAGCGCAGATCCGCCTTCGCCAGCGCGTCTTCCACCGACGTGAATTCCGCGACCTGGCGCCCGCAGCGCCCGCAGCCCTTCAAATGCCTTTCGAAGGCGTAAGCCTCGGCTTGGTCGAGCACACCGAGTACGTACGCCGCCGCATCGGTGTGTTTCACCTTTCGCTTCATCATCGCGAACCCAGCTCTCCTAACGACCGTCGCAATGTCTTCATCGCCGCGTACAGCCGTGATTTGACCGTTCCCTCCGGGATTCCCAATATCACCGCCGCCTCCCGGACCGTATGCCCGGTCAGATACGTCTCGTAGATGACCGCCTGATATTTGCTGTCCAGATATCGTAACGCCTCGGAAATGACGAGCGCGGACAGTGACCGATCGGTCTGGTCCGCTATTTCGGCGTTTTCGGAACTGTCCAGCTCGACCTCCTGCGGCCGGGCACGCCGGTTTCGCCAGCCGTCGATCACGATCCGCCGGGCAACCGTGAGCAGCCAGCCGCGCAGCATTCCCGGCTCGCGGTTCAACGTGTCGGAATGCTGCCAGGCGCGGATCAGTGTTTCCTGGACGACGTCCTCGGTCCATTGTTGATCATGGCCGGTCAGGTACATTACCTGACTGAACAGAGTCTCCCTGAAATCCTTGTACAGTACGGAAATCAGCTCGTCAGGCATCTCGTTCACCTGATGCTCGCGGCCGAACCGACATCCTCTGCCCACAGCTTCCATAAGAGTTGCGACCTCCCCGGCGACGGAGGATTTCACAGGTTCGTACACCGTAGCGCAGACTATCGCCGTGGGCCATGTGCAGTAGTGCTCTATTTACTATTAGTTGCCCCGGTACGTATGCCGTCGATAAACGGTTCTAAATGTGTCGTGTGATGCACATCACACTGGGGTAGTCGACAGAGATCGAACCGGCCGCTCCGGTTCGCCGTACTTCCAGTGAGGCACTTTGAAGACGGGGACGGGTGAAATGATCTATCGACTGCTCGGAGTGGTGATCGCCTGCCTGGCGATAGGGCTGGGAACGCCCGATCGTGCCTTCGCGGAAATCGACTCCCATGATCGGGAACTGCTCGTGCGAGTACGGCAGGCCTGCCTGTGGGAAGGCCCGATCGGTCGTCAGGCGGAGCAACGCGGAAGCGGGCAGCGGGTGCGGGAGGTCGGCCGCAAACTCGCCGACGACCACGACCGCCTCGACGCCCAGGTCCGTGAACTCGCTTCGAAGGTCCGCGTCGAACTTCCCGGCGAGCCCACCGAAGAGCAGCGGTCCTGGTCGGACGAGATCGCCGCCGCCGTCGGTCCCGGCTTCGACCGTCTCTACGTCAACCGTGCCCGTGCCGCGCACGGGAGCATCTTCGGTCTCGCCTCCCAGGTCCGGGCCGCCACCCGCGACGACGCGATGCGCTCCTTCGCGCAGACCGCCGTCGACACCGTCATGCGGCATATGACCCTGCTCGAAAGCACCGGCATCGCCGAGACGACGTCGTTGACGGTCAGCCCCGCCGGCGGCAACGAACTCGGCGGCGGCGACATCGTTTTCGGCGTGCTCTTGGCGGGGCTCGCCGGGGGAGCGACCTTCGGGCTCGTACGGGTTCTCGGCGCCCCGGGCAGGCGCGCATGACGGCCGCGCTCCTGGCTGTCGTCACGGCCCCGTCGCCGCACGACGGCGGAGTGCGGGACATCGCCACGCTTTCGGCCCGGTTCGCCTACGTCACGATGTGCCTGACGCTGGTGTGGGGCGTGCTGAGCGCCACCGGCTGGATCAGGCGCGTCACCGGTCACGAGGCGTTGCGCGGAGGTCACGTCGTGCTCGCGGTGTTCAGCCTCGCCACCGGAGTCGTCCACGGCCTGTCCTATCTCTTCCTCGACGACGACTCATTCGGGCCGCTCGCGCTGCTGATCCCGTTCGCCGGCGGCGGGTTCGCGCGGCACGCGGCGGGGGTCGCGGGGCTGGAACTGTTCGTCGCCGTCGCGGTCACCGCCGCGCTGGGCCGGGGGGCGATCGGCCACGGGCGGAAGCGGTTCCATCAGCTCGGCTATCTCTCGGTCGGCCTGCTGGCGATCCACTCCTGGCTCGGCGCGGCCGCCAACGGGAATCTCGCGACCGTCTGGCTCGGCGGGATCACCGTGCTCACCCCCGCCGCCGTGCTCACCGTGCTCCGGGTGCTCCCGCCGCGGGTCCTGGTCCGGCTCGGGCTGCTCGACGGCGAAACCGGCCGCGCCGAACCGGTCCGGATCTCCGTCGACGTCAAGAAATGCCATCGCTACGCCATCTGCCAGGCGGAAGCGCCGCAGGTCTTCCAGCTCACCGGAGACGGCCAGCTGCGCTATCTCCGCAAACCGGGCGCCAAACAGGTGCCACTGGTCCAGGCCGCGGCCCGGGCCTGTCCGATGCGAGCCATCCGACTGCAAGGGGCAGGACAATGAGCGAACGGATCGTCGTCGTCGGTGGCGGACTGGCGGGGCTGCGCTGCGCGGAACGGTTGCGGGAACTGCGGTTCGACGGCGAACTGGTGATCGTCGGCAACGAGCCGGGCCTGCCCTATCACCGGCCGGCGTTGTCCAAACAGCTGCTGACCGGCGGCACGGATCCGGCGGAGATGGCGCTCGCCCGGCTCGACGAGATCGACGCCGAATGGCGGTTCAACACCCCGGCCACGCATCTGCAGCCGGGCCGTCAGATCGTCCATCTGCCCGGGGCGGAGGAACTGCGCTACGACGGGCTCGTCATCGCCTCCGGCGTCGAACCGCGGCGGCTTTCCGGTGTCCCGCACGGACATCCGCGCGTGGTCGTCGTCCGGACCCTGGCCGACGCCGCCGAACTGCGCGACAACCTCGCCGCCGACCACGGGCCGGTCGCGGTGCTGGGCAGCGGGTTCATCGGCTGCGAGGTCGCCGCGAGCCTGCGCGAGACGGGTCGCGAGGTCACCGTCATCGGCCGGTCGGCGCATCTGCTCGGCGAAGTCGTCGGCAAGCACATCGGGCAGAAGCTCTCGGCGCTGCACCGGTCGCGAGGGGTGCGGCTGGCGCTGGGCGCGTCCATCGACGACTGGCAGACCACGGCGAACGGTCTGCGGCTGCGCTCGTCCGACGGCTGGATCCTGGACGTGTCCTGTGTCGTCGTGGCCGTCGGGACGGTGCCGTCGATCTCGTGGCTGCGCGGTGCCAAGCTGCCGCTCGACGACGGCGTCGTCTGCTCGCCCACCTGCCACGTGCTGGGGATGAGCACCATCGTCGCCGCCGGTGATGTCGCGCAGTGGCCGAACCTGCGTTTCGACGAGACGCCCAGACGGGTCGAACACTGGCTCAACGCCGTCGAAATGGGCCGGGCGGCCGCGGAGAACCTCCTCGCCGGTCCGCAGGCCGCGCGGCCGTTCGCGCCGGTGCCGCGGTTCTGGTCCGAACAGCACGGCATGCGCATCCAGGCGGGCGGCATCCCGAGGCTCGGCACAGACACCGTCGCGCTCGCCTCACCCGTCGGCGGCGAAAGGCCCGTCACCGGCTTCGTCCGCAAGGGACGCCTGGTCGGCGTCGTCGGCCTCGACAGCCCTTCCGCCGTCCTGCACTGGACCAACGAGATCGCGGAGCAGAACCCCGTCAGCCACCCGGGAGAAACGGAGACGCCTGATGCGCCGATCGCGGTTGACCATGCTCGTCGTCATCGCGGTACTCGTCGTGGGCGCCGCGATGTGGTGGCAGGCGGCTGATCCCGGGGGCCAGGTGGCGCTGACGGCGAGGGCTCCGGTCACCGAAGCCCTCCCCAGTCCGCGTCTCCCTCCGCCCGGCACCTCGCGGTCCAGCACTCCGGTGGACCCGCCGTCCGGCACGCAACTCACCGCCGTCTACATGACCCGGATGGGGCAGGCCGTCCTCGACGACACCGGCGCCGTCCTCTTCCGGTACGAACGCGACAACCCGCACAAGGCCCGCTCGGCGTGCCTCGGGGACTGCGCCGTGGTGTGGATCCCCGTCACGACCACCGGCACGCCGTCGGTGACCGGGATCGACCCGGCTCTCGTCGACACGATCAGGCGACCCGAAGGCACCGAACAGGTGACTTTGGCAGGCTGGCCGCTCTACAAGTTCGCCAACGCGCGCCCCGGCGAATGGACCGGACAAGGCACCGACCACCTGTGGTTCGTCGTCAAACCCGACGGGCAGCGCAACCTGAACTGCCTGCCCGCACCCGTGCAGTAGGATTCGCCGACGGACGAGTCGGCAGGGCGGCCGCGAGCCGGGAGACCGGTTCGAGGAAAGTCCGGACTCCACAGGGCAGGGTGGTTGTTAACGGCAACCCGGGGCGACCCGCGGGACAGTGCCACAGAAAACAGACCGCCTCCGCTCGCTTCGCGGGGGGAGGTAAGGGTGAAACGGTGGTGTAAGAGACCACCAGCGTCCTGGGTGACCAGGACGGCTAGGTAAACCCCACCCGGAGCAAGGCCAAGAGGGAGCCGCGAGGCTCCTGCGCAGGCGATCGAGGGCTGCCCGCCCGAGCCTGCGGGTAGGCCGCTCGAGCCCGTCGGCGACGGCGGGCCTAGATGGATGGCCGCCACTCGCCCAGCCGCAAGGCGAGGCGAGGACAGGATCCGGCTTACACGCCGACTCGTCCGTACTTCTTTTCTTCACGCGCGCGGTCGCGTCGCGTGGGGTGTGTCATGAAAGGGGCGTTCAGGACGAATTTCGTCCTGAACGCCCCTTTCATGACATTCGGGCGCCGGTGACCAAGTACGTGAAGGACCCCTTCACGTACTTCAAAGGTGAGCGAGAGGTCCGTGAAGGTCGCCTTCCCTACCTTGAGCGTAAGGAAGGCGACCTTCACCCACCCGGACCAGCCCCCTAGCCTCAGTAACCCCAGCAACCCCAGTAACCCCCCAGCTCCCGGCGACAACGCGTGAAGGCCCCCTTCCCTCGGCTCAGCCGAGGAAACTCGACCTTCACACCTTCCGGACCGCCGTCCACCTGCGGCCGACCTGTGGGGCGATACCAAAGGTCCCCCGCTCCCACCGCAGCCCCTTCGGACGCTGCGCCCCCTCGCTACTTGCCGGTAGGGTGCCCACATGGGCGAAGCGAGTCGGGTCACGGGACGGTTCCGCGGGACGTTCGACGTACTGCATTCCTTTACCTACTTCGCACCCGAGACGGAAGCCGCGCTCACCGGCGCCGGGCTCCGGCCGGGGCGCATGACCTACTTCGCGGGTCGCGCGGCGCCCATGGGCGCGGTGAGCCCGGGTGTGGTCGCGGCGACCTTCTACAACTTCAATCCCGAACTGGTCGCCCGCTACATCCCGCGCGCGTGGACGCTGGCCACTCCCGAAAAGATCATCGAGGCCCGTTTCGAGGCCGTCGACGCGGCGCTGACCAGGCTGCTCGGAAAGGACACCCTCGGCTCCGAAGAGGTCGCCGAGGCGGCCGAACTCGCTCGTGAGGCGACCGGAGGCTGTCAGGTCGACGGCCGGGCGCTCTACGCCGGGCACGCGGACCTCGGCTGGCCGAGCGAGCCGCATCTCGTCCTTTGGCACGCCATCACCCAGCTGCGTGAGCACCGCGGTGACGGGCACATCGCCGCGCTGGTCCTCAATGGTCTCGACGGCCTCTCCGCTCTTGTCACGCATACCGCCACCGGGAAGGGCTTCCTCGCCGAGGCGGCCAAGGCGTCCCGAGGCTGGAGCGACGAGCAGTGGGACGGCGCGGTCGCCAAGCTCCGTGACAGGGGAATCCTCGACGCCGAGGGCGGTCTGACCGAGGCCGGGAACGATCTTCGCGAGCGCATCGAAGCCGCTACGAACGAGGCGTCGACAGGCCCTTGGGAGCATCTCGGCGAGGAAAAGACGAAACGGCTTCACGAACTGTGCGGGCCTTTGAGCCGCCAGGCCGTCGAAGCGGGCGCTTTTCCCGCGAATGTGTTCTCTACGGGCCGATAATCACGCTATGTAGTGAAAATGCGGGTCCGGATTTCGCTTTGGGTAACGGACGTGTGACTTTCGCTTGATCGGCACCGATGATTTTTGTCGAATGCGTGCTCACCCAGCGGACTCGTGAGAAGCCACCGAACGAGTCATGTCACACTGGTCGCGGCCGGATTTTCCTGGGCCGACCCGTACTCACAGTGAGCAAGACGCGGCAAAGCCGGGTGTTTTCCACTGCGCACTGCGAAATACGGGTGTCCGGGGTTAATCCAGACGACGCTTGCAACGATGATGGAGACCGAGGATGGTCGTGGTGCTGTGCCTCGCTCTGTCACCGGTAGACAAATCGATATCTACAGAGCGCGCTTTGACCACTACGCCTCGTGACGCCATGATGTTCGAAGCACCACCGAGCCAGAACCGCGCGAACCCCCTCTCCGCGCACCGGGAGTAATGCGATGATGACCTTGACCACCCTCGACACGCTGGCCGCCGGCGAGCTCGGCACCGGCAACGTCCGTACCTGGCTGATCGACAACATCATCCCGTTGGTACTGCTGGCCGTCGCGCTTCTGCTCCTGTGGTTGGGCGGTGGCAAAGGGGACAACGCAGGTGTCATGCGCCGTCTCGCCGGTGTCGTGATCGCTCTGGCGATCATCGGCCTCGCGGTGAGTGGTGCCGGAGTCAACGTGGGCCAGTGGATCGCCGGCCTCTTCACGGGCTGAGGCAGGGCCCGCGTTGCGTATCCGCACCGATGACGAGGTTTACCGGGTCGATGCCGTGTGGCTCGGCCCGCCGAAAGCGACTTTTCCCTGGAGGGCCCGCTACGTCGCGTGGCTCGTCGGTATCCCGGTCTTCCTGCTCGTGCTCACCACCGAACGGTGGGCGGGGTGGAGCTTCGGGTTCTTCTCGACCGCCTGGGCTTTCGTCGCCACAATTGTGATCACCCGGTTGATCACGGCCAAGATCAGCCACGAGCGCCCGCTGGGCGCCGTGACCGCGATGGCGGCGAAAGAGCTCAACACACCAAGAGAACGGACCACGGGCACGGGTGGCGCGGCCAGCGCGTCCCGCGTCCGGGTACGGGCGAGCCGCCCGCTACCGAAGCACCGCAGGAGACGGCAGTACCAGTACGACGGCTACGGCGGCGGCGCCGGAGCTCAGGGAACACCACGAGCGCGTCGGAGCCGTCCTGCGGCTCAGGCCGGGAGGTAGTCGTTGTTCGGTCGCGGCGGAAGCCGAGGAAAACGTGATCGTGACCTGCCGCAAGGGGCCTGGAACCCGCCCCAGCAGGTCCGCTCCGCGCAGCCCAAGAAGGCCGGCAAAGGGAGGCGGCTGCCCGGCGAGGCGGCCATACCCACCTATACCCCGTCCATCGCGGCGCGAAGCATCGACGGGCACCTGTTGCGCACCGGGTACGAGGTCTACGCCTGGTACCGGCTCGCGCCGCAGCGCTGGTCGTTCCGGTCGGACTCGCAGCGCCGTGACCTGATCGCGGCCATCGCCGGTCAGTACGCGGAGCTCCAGGGCCGCTGGCTGCACCTGCGCGTGACCAACCGGCCGTACCCGATCCGCATGTGGGCCGAGGCCCACGTGCACAACGCCGTCGGCCGTCCCAAGGACGTCCCGGGCGCGCAGTCCTTCGACGACTACCTCATCGGCGAGCAGCAGCAGCTGATGGGCCGTTCGATGGCCGAAAAAGAGGTCTATCTCGGCGTCCAGGTGCAGACCCGGCGGATGATCGACCGCGCGGTCGAGAGCGCCGCCCCGGTGCTGCGCAAGATCCTGCCGGAGGCCGTCGACGCCGAACTGGCCGCGCTCGACTCCGAGGTCGAACACCTCGACCAGGTGATCGGCTCGGCCGGGCTCGAAGGCCGCCCGGTGCACGCCGAGGAGATGTCCTGGCTGATGCACCGGTCGTGCTCGCTGGGCCTGCCCGCGCCGCGCAACATGCCCGCTGTCCCGGGCGCCGCCTGGGAGCCCGAAGACCTCGCCAGTTTCACCGACGCGGCGGACTTCCACGCCGATCCGTACGCGCCGACGGTCACCGTGCGCGGCCGTACAGGCTCGAACGCCGGGGTCTCGCGGCATCTCGCGGTCCTCACCGTCGGCCAGATGCACGGCCTGCAGATCCCCGAGGTCGACGACCCGTGGATCCAGCACGCGGACCGGCTGCCCGCCGCGGTCGAGGTGTCCGCGCGGATCTACGTCCGGCGCCCCGAAGAGGTCGCCGGTGAGCTGCAGCGCCAGATGAACAAGGTGCGTTCGCAGGTCAAGCACTACACCGACGAGCACGAGCTGGAGCCGCCGCAGTCGCTGGCGCGCCAGGCGGGCCGGGTGCTGGAGATCGACGACGAGATGACGTCGGGCTTCACCGCGCTGGCCACCCGTGTCCGTTCGTGGTGGCGGCTGGCGGTGTCCGGGCCGACGGAGCGTGACGCGCTGCGCCTGGCCCAGCAGCTCCTCGACCTCTACAAGCCGAAGATCGCCGTCGAGCACCCCGAAGCCCAGTACGCGCTGGCCCGGGAGTTCATCCCCGGCGAGCCGCTGGCCTCGGCGGCGTACATGCGCCGCGGTTCGGTCGTGTGGGCGTCCTCGTCGGTGCCGACGGCGACGGCCGAGGTGGGTGACCGCCGCGGCATCCTGCTCGGCGAGACCGTGACGGCGACCCGGCGCCCGGTGGCCTGGGACCCGTGGATGGCGCAGGAGATCCGCGACGGCTCGGGCCTGACGGCGATGGTCGCCGGCCTCGGTGGCGGCAAGTCGTTCCTCGGCGGCGGCATCGTCTACAAGACGCTCCGCGCGGGCGCGCACTGGACGATCCTCGACCCGTCCGGTCCGCTGTCGCGGCTGTGCGACCTGCCCGAGCTGCGGCCGTACGCGCGGAACATCAACCTGCTCAACGCGCAACCCGGCATCCTCAACCCGTACCGGGTGGTCGCCGAGCCGCAGATCGAGCACTTCATGGACGAGGACGACCCCGAGCGGTCGTGGCGACGGGAGAAGGCCCTCGCGGGTGCGACCCGGCGTCGTCTCGTGCTCGACGTCCTCACCGGCGTCCTGCCCTACGAGGTCTCGCGGATGGCGCAGACCCGGATCGTGCTGCTGCGCGCCGTCCGCGCGGTCGGCGGCCGGTTCGAAGCCGACCCCGGCCAGGTCATCGACGCGCTGCGGCGGGACTCCAGCGAGCACCACGAGCACGCCGTCGTCGTCGCGGACTTCCTCGACGAGATGCGCGAGCGGATGGCGCTGCTCATCCCGGAGACCGACGCGGACCCGTACGCCGAGACCCGCGACGACAGGATGACCGTGCTGACCATGGCGGGGCTGACCCTGCCGAAGGACGGCGTCCCGCGCGAGTACTGGACGGACGCGGAATCCCTCGGCGTCGAGATGCTGAACCTCGCCGCGTGGCTGACGCAGCGGTCGGTGTACGAGAAGCCGAAGGAACTGCGCAAGGGCGTCTGGATCGACGAGGCGTTCTTCCTCTCCGAGGTCCCGACGGGCCGCGTGCTGATGAACCGCTTCGCACGTGACTCGCGTAAGTGGAACGTCCGGGTGCTGCTGTCCTCGCAGATCCCCGCGGACTTCCTGAAGATCCAGGGTTTCGTGGCGCTGCTGGACTCGGTGTTCGTCGGACGGCTCGACGACGACGACGCCCAGGCCGACGCGCTGCGCCTGCTGAAGGTCCCGGTCGGCGTCGGCTACGAGCAGGTGGTGGCCGCGCTCGGCCGTCGTCCCGGTTCGTCACGCGATCTCCAGCGGGACGTCGAGCCTCGGCAGTTCATCTTCGGTGACGGTGCCGGCGGCGTGGAGCGGATCCGCGTCGACTTCTCCGGGCCGCACCTGGAGCACCTGCGCCGGGTCATGGACACCACGCCGGGTTCACCCGACGCCAAATCGGCCAAATCGGCCAAGCCGGGCAACGACCTGGCCGTCCCGGAGGAGAAACAGTACGTCCCGGTGCCGCCGGAGGACGACTTCGAGCTCGAAGAGGACCTCGAGCTCGCGGCCGAACTCGAGGTCGGCCTCACCGATGATCAGATGCTCGGCGCCCCGGACCCGTTGGCGGCCGAAACCGGAGAAGTGCAAGGCGCTGTCCAAAACGGACATAACGGGAACGGGAGCCAAGGCGAGCAACGCGCGCGCGCCGGCAAGGGTGGCACCGGCAGGGATGCCGCATGAACACGGTGATGACACTGGCGTTCGTGCTCGCGTTCGCGGCCGGCTGGCACGCGCTGCGCCGCCGCCTGAAAGAGGGGCCGCGGCCGGGCAAGACCAGACCCAGCCGCCGCGCGACGATGTTCGTCGTCATGCTGATCCTGGGCCTGCAGGCCGTGGCGACCGCTCCGGCGGCGTCGGCCGCGGCCTGCGGTGAAGCGCCGAACCCGGAACGGCCCGGCGCGGGCATGGTCGGCGCGCTCGACCCGCCCGCCACGGCCAAGGGCGAAGGCGGCAGCCCGTACAACGTCTACGGGTACGCCGGCCACGTCTGGGACACGTTCGAAACCGACTGCGGCCCGCTGGCGGGCATCACCTCGCCCAACTCGACGATCGACACCTGGGCGGGCAACCAGCTGTTCAACATCGGCAAGAACCTCGTCGGTGCCACGAACTCGCTGCACTACACCGTGTTGCAGGGCAGCCTGCTCAGCCCGCTGTACAACGCCGTCAAGGCCGGGGCCGAGAAGGTCTACAACAACATCTACGCCCAGTTGTTCGGCCTGGCCGCGCTGATCATGTCGATCATGTTGTTCCGCAACATCTGGCGCGGCGATCTCGCCGCGGTCAGCAAACGGGCGCTGTACGGGCTGGCCGCGGTCTGGCTGGCCGCGTCCTCCCTGGCGCTCCTGCGGTTCCTCGATCCGATCGACAACGCGATCGTGCAGACCACGACCAACATCCAGGCCGGGTTCATCGACGAGGCCAGGACGCCGCCGCCGACGACACCGCCGCCGCCGACGACACCGCCGCCGCCCTCGGCGCAGCCGTGCCAGGCGACCCCGGAGGCGGTGGCCGCCCGCCAGCCGTGGGACCGCGTCCCGACCGAACTGCACTGCCGGGTCGTCTACGACAACTGGCTCCGCGGAGAGTTCGGCAGCCCGGATTCGCCGCAGGCGCTCCAGTACGGTCCGCTCTTGTTGGACGCGCGTGCTTTCACCTGGGGCCAGATCCAGCAGGGCGGCGACGCCGACACCGCGCTGGTGGACTCCAAGAAGGCGGCGTTCAAGGACATCTCCACCAAACTCGGCCCGGCGACCGGCTACTTCACCGGTGAGGACGGCAGCCGCGTCGGCGCCGGTTTCCTCTCGCTCGGCCAGGGAATCTTCTATTCCCTGTTCCAGCTGCTGGCCAAGGCCACGGTTCTGCTCGCGCAGGTGCTGATCAGGATCTTCGTCCTGACGGCGCCACTGATCGGCTTGATCGCGTTGCTCCAGCCGCAGATCATGCAGCGCATCCTCAAGGTGCTCGGGGCGGTCGCCTTCAACCTGGTGGTGCTCTCGGTGCTGGCGGGCGTGCACACGCTCCTGCTGGAAGCGATCTTCACCGCGGGGAACTCCTTGTCCCTGCTGACGAAGATGGCACTGGCGGCCATCATCACCGTGCTGCTGTTCATGGTCGGCCGCCCGGTGCGGCGGCTGTGGCAGATGGTCGAGATGTCCGTCGGCATGGTCGGCGGCGCGGTGCCGTCGCCACGCGGCGGGCTCTTTTCCCGCTTCCGCAAGAAGAACAACGAGCAGACCCCGCAGGACGCGTTCTGGCAGAACGTCCGCGACACCGACGACGTCGTCGACGGCGACCTCCGCGGTCCCGTGGGCGCGACGATCGGCGGCGGCCGGTTCCGGCCCGAGGCGACGATCTTCGCCAGCTCCCAGCGGCTCGACAACGGTTCCGGCGCGATCCGGCCCGCGGCGGCCTGGTCGGGAGCGCCGTGGCCCGGCGCGGTCGGCGGTGGTGGTGGCGGCCTGCCCGCGCTCCCCGCCGGTGGCGGAGGCGTGCCGGTGTTCGGCCAGTACAACCCGGCCGCGGGTAATCCGGGCGACTCCATGTTCACCTCCGGTGGGCGGAGCCCTGTCCAGATCCCGAGCCGCCGGGTGGACACCTCGCCGGTCGCCGACCGGCGCTGGAACGACGAACCGGAGCCGGTCGTGGTGCCGTCGCGGATGAACTCCGCGGGCGGCGGCTACACCACGCCCGACTACTCGGGTGCCGTGCCGGCGCAAGCGGGACCGTCGACGCCGCGTCCCCGCCGCGTCGACCCCGAAGTCGTCGCGGGCAAGCCGGTCTTCGTGCTGTACCGGCCTTCGCGCGGGCTTGAGGTCCGCGAAGAAGTCCGGGACACAGACCACGCAGTGGGCCGGTGACCCATGCCGATCCGGACCAACCGCGGGCGCACCGCGGTCTACCGCAGACTGTGGGGCTGGCCGCTGCGCTCACCCCGCCATCTCGTCGGCACGCTGGTCGTCCTCGCGGTGGTACTCACCACGCTGGGCATCCTGCTGCCCAAGGCCCTCGGGAAACCGGGGCAGACGGCGTCCGGGCCGGGTACTTCGGCGACCTCCACATCGCGTCCCGGCGCCGCGGCGCCGGTGACCGTGACGTCGACGCTGCCGCCGAGGCTGACCACCCAGCCGCCGCCGTCCTCCGCGCCCCCTGACCAGGACGGTGTCAGGGTCGCCAAGGAATGGGTGACGGCATGGGCGAACCATCCGGACGGCACGACGACCGAGCAGTGGCTGAACGGCTTGCGGCCGTACACCACCGAGGAGTACCTGGCCGGGGAACTGACCACGGTGGATCCCGCGAACATCACCGCGACCAAGGTGACCGGGGAGCCGCAGGTCTCGACCTCCTTCGCCGGGTCGATGGAGGTCGACGTCCCGACGGACGGGCCCAAGGTCCGGGTCACCGTCATCAAGAGGAACTTCGGGTGGCGAGTCACCAAGTTCACGCAAGCGGGCTGACCCGATGAAGATCGGGATCATCGTCGGCGTGCTGATCGCCGCGGTCTTCGCCGCGGTGGTCACCACGAGCACGGTCACCAAGGTGGTGACCGACCACATGGAGGCCCAGGCGGGCAGCGTCATCAAGACCTCTTGCGACGCGTCGATCGGGCCGACCCTGCCCGGCCAGACCGATCGCGGTTCTTCGGACATCAACAAACTCGACGAAGAACAGAAGGGGATCGTCGCGCTGATCGTCTCGATCGGCAAGCAGCGGACGTTGTCGCCGCGGGCGTGGCAGGTGGCGATCCAGGCCGGGATGACCGAGTCCAAGCTGCGGAACCTGACCCACGGCGACCGCGACTCGCTCGGCATCTTCCAGATGCGGCCGTCGATGGGCTGGGGCACCGTCGCGCAGGTCACCGACCCGCCGTACCAGGTCAACAAGTTCTTCGACGTGCTGCTCGCGGTGCCGGACTGGGAGAACATGCGTCCCGGTGACGCCGCGCAGCGGGTGGAGCGCTCCGGCTTCCCCGACCGGTACCACAGCTGGGAGCCGATGGCGGCCCTCCTCGTGCAGAACGAGGGCCAGATCGTCGACGTCGTCGGCTGCGGGACGAGCGTGGGCAGTGTGGTGCCGCCGAGCCAGGCCGCCGCGTCGGCCATCAAGTTCGCCCTCGGCGAGCAGGGCAAGCCGTACATCTGGGGCGCCACCGGACCGAACAGCTACGACTGTTCCGGGCTGATGTTGCGGGCCTACGAGTCGGCGGGGATCATCCTCCCGCGGGTTTCCCGCGACCAGTACAAGGCGGGCGCGATGCTGCCGGTCCGTCAGGCGCAGCCGGGTGACCTGCTGTTCCTGGCCACCGTCCCGTCGAATCCGGCGACCATCCACCACGTGATGATGTACCTGGGCGAGGGCAAGATCGTCGAGGCGCAGCAGACCGGGGTGCCGGTGCACATCCGCGACTTCTCCTTCGACGAGGCCGAAGTGGTCGCGCAGGCGGTCCGTCCTGGCGTTTAGCATGGTGACAGCGTGGTATCGCGATCGCGAGACCATCGGATTCACCCGAAGTGGCGGCCTGTCCACCGGCAAGCGGCCGCACACTGGCAGAGGATGAAGAACGTGGCACGGAAATTCGGAAGGCGAGGCAAGCCCGCGGCGGGAGGCGGCCCGGAGGTCGATCCCCGCGATCTTTTCGGTACCGCACAGCCCGCGCGGCAGGCTGCCCGGCCGGCGTCGAGCACACCGCTGGCGGATCAGCTGAACCAGGGCTGGCCGGGGGTCGAGCCCGGTTACGTCGTGTTGCCGCGTTCGCTGGCCGAGGGGATGTCGCTGCCCTGGCAGCAGCAGATGGCCGCCCTGCTGGCCCAGTTCCACCACGAGAACGCCCACCTCGCCTGGCCGGTGTACCGGGTCGTCCCGTCGCGCTACGAAAAGCTCGTCGACCTCGACGAGGAGCAGCTGGCGGAGGCCGGCTACCTGGTCGAGATGGACACCGAAGGCGAGATGATCTACCGCGAGCGCAGCGGCCGGAAGATCGACGATCCGGCGAACACCACGGTGCTCGTCTCGTGCCTCGACCCGATCCCGAAGCCCGCGCAGCGTCAGGCACCTCCGCCGCCTTCGCAGGCCGCTCCGCCCGCGCCCGGGCAGCAGCCGCGACCGCCGCAGCCCCAGCAGCAGCCGCCGCGCGCTCCGGCGGCGATGAACATCGGGCCCGCGCCGGTGTGGCGCACGGTCACCCCGCCCGCCGGACCGCCTGCTGCGCCGCCCTCCGCCTCACCCGCTGCCCCGCCGCCGGGTGGCTCGGCCGCGCCGCAAGCGCCCGCGCCGCAGTCGCCCGGGCCTCAGCCGTCGGCGCCGCAAGCGCCCGGGCCGCAAGCATCCGCACCTCAGGCACCCGCCTCCCAGGAGCCCGCGCCTCAGCCGCCCGCGCCCCACCAAGGGCCTCCGCCCGCCGCGCCTCCCGCGCTGCCGCCGCTGCCTCAACCCAGCAGAACGCGGCCTCCCGCGGGGAACCAGCCGCCGCCGGTGACCCCGCCTCCGGCCACGCCGGAAACACGGTCCGTCGCGCCGCCGACCCAGGCCGAGCCGACCCAGCCCGCGAGCCCGCCACCCGCGAACCCGCCGCCCGCCACGAGTCCGCCGTCGTCCGCGATGCCCCCCGCCACCTCTCCGGTGACCGGGCCGCCTTCGGGTCCCTTGCCGCAGCCGGTGTCGCCCGGGTCGCCGCCGCAAGGCATCCCCGTCTCGCCGGACCTTCCCACTCCGCCGCGAGGCATTCCGATGGGCCGGGGCTGGTTCGACGAACTCGCCGAGAACGTGCCGGAAAGCTCGAAGCTGGATCAACCCGAGGGCGGCGAGTTCGGTCCGACCGGTGATCCCACGGAGATCCCGTACCGCTATCGCAAGTGATGACAGAACGTCCGGGTGATGTCACGCTGGACGTATGTCGAGCGACCCGAACCCGGATCAGGGCTGGTACTTCAACACCAAGACGAACCAGGTCGAGCACCTGGAACGAGGCCGGAGCATCGACCTCCTCGGCCCGTACCCGGACGAGGCGACGGCCAGGCGTGCCCTGGACATCGCCAAGGAACGTACGCGGCAGGCCGACGCCGAAGACGCCAAGTGGAACGCCGACTGACCTGCGAAAGAGAGCAAGGGACCTTTGCTCTCGTTCGTTAGCGCACTAACGAACGGCAGCAAAGGTCCCTTGCTCTCCTCGCGCGAAGAACCGCAGGTCAGGCGTCTTGCCTGGCCAGTGCCGGACCGAGCACGAACTCCGGGTCCACCTGAGCCGTGAGGTCCTCTCCGGCTCGCCCGCTGCCCCACGCCCGCGCGTTGCGGAGGTGGAACTCGACGCCCTGGCGCTGATAGCGGGCCCAGTCGCGCTGCTCGGAGTCGACGGTCGCGAGCATCGAGCCCAGCGTCCCGAGGTTGTGCGCCTCGAGTTCGCCGATCGGACGCGCGCGGCCGCGTTCGGCGGCGCGGACGTGCCGCGAGTTCTCCATCCAGCCCAGCAGCGCTTCGCCGACCTCCTCGCGCAGGAAGTCGATGTCCTCGGCCTCGGTCACCTTGTTGCCCACGACGACCAGCCGGACCCCGAAGTCCCGCGCGTAGTCGGCGTACTGCCGGTACACGCCGACGCTGCGCACGGTCGGCTCGCACACCAGGAACGTCACGTCGAACCGCGTGAAGAGGCCGGACGCGAACGCGTCGGCGCCGGCGGTCATGTCCATGACCACGTACTCGCCCGCGTCGTCGATCATGTGGTTCAGCAACAGCTCCGCCGCGCCGACCTTCGAGTGGTAGCAGGCGACGCCGAGGTCGTCCTCGTCGAACTGCCCGGTGACGCCGAGCCGCACGCCGCCGAACTCGCGGAAGCACGCCTGGAAGATCGGGTTGTCCTCGAACGGCCGGACCAGCCGCGACCCGCGTCCCGGCGGGGTCGTCTTGATCATCGAGGCCGCGTCGGCGATCCGCGGGTTGTCGCCGCGCAGGTACTCCTTGATCAGGCCCATGTTGTCGCCCAGCGTCGGCCACGCGATGGCCTCTTCCTCGCTCGCGCCGAGCGCGACGGCGAGGTGCTGGTTGATGTCCGCGTCGATCGCCAGTACCGGTTTCCCGCCACCGGCCAGGTACGCGGTGAACAGCGACGCCAGCGTCGTCTTGCCGCTGCCGCCCTTCCCGACGAACGCGATCTTCACGCCACGGACCTTCCTGTCGTTTTGAAAAGGGTATCGGTTTTCATTTCGGTCGGTAACGTACACCCGACCGGCCCGCACCCGAACGGGCGATCAACCGGGCCGGGTCGGGATAGGGTTGGGTGGTGCCTCCACTGGTGATCAGGACACACGTGGCCGGAGGGGACTTCGGTCACCTGCGAGCCGAGTTCTCGCTGCCGGAGTCGTTCGGGCCCGACGTGCTCGCCGAGGCGGAGGCGGCGGTCGTCGACCCGCTCGAATCGGCGGGCGGACGCGAGGACGCCACCGGTCTGCCCTTCGTCACCATCGATCCGCCCGGTGCCAAGGATCTCGACCAGGCGGTGCTGATCGAACGCGTCGACGGCGGCGGGTTCCGGGTCCACTACGCGATCGCCGATCTGGCCGCGTTCATCCCGCCGGGTGGCGCGCTCGACAAGGAGGCGCGGCGCCGCGGGCAGACGCTCTACCTTCCCGACGGGAACGTCCCGCTGCACCCACCGGTGCTGTCCGAAGGCGCGGCCAGCCTGCTGCCGGGGGAGACCCGGCCCGCGGTGCTCTGGACCATCGACGTCGACGCGGGCGGCGAGCCGACGGCGACCAACGTCCGCCGGGCCCTGGTCCGGTCCACCGAGCAGTTCGACTACGAGACCGTCCAAGCCTCGATCGACGCGGGTGACCCGCATCCGTCGGTCGCCGCGCTGCCGGAACTGGGCCGCCTGCGCCGCGAACTCGCGATCCGGCGCGGCGCGGTCGAACTGCAGCTGCCGGAGCAGGAGATCAGCGGCGACCCCGACGGCGGCTGGGCGCTGATCCAGCGGCCGCGCAACGACGTCGACGCGTGGAACGCCGAGATCTCGCTGCTCACCGGCATGGCCGCGGCCAAGATCATGATCGAAGCCGGGGTCGGTGTCCTGCGCACTCTGCCCCAGCCCGACGCGGAGGCGATCGAATGGCTGGGCCGGTCCGCGCAGGCGCTGAACATCGACTGGCCCGAGGGCAAGAGCGTGTCGGAGTTCCTGGCCGCGCTCGACCCCGGCCAGCCCGCTTCCATGGCACTTTTCGCCGACACCACAAGGCTTTTGCGTGGTGCCGGATACACCGCTTTCGACGGCGAACTGCCCGCCTTGACCACGCACGCCGGGATCGGCGGCGCGTATGCCCATGTCACCGCGCCGATCCGGCGGCTGGTCGACCGGTTCGCCACCGAGATCTGCCTCGCCGTGAGCGCCGGCCGTGAGGTGCCCGCGTGGGTGCGCGTGGCGCTCGCGGAGGTGCCGGAGCAGATGACCGCGTCCGACACGCTGGCCGCCAAGGTCGAACGAGCCTGCATCGACCAGGTCGAGGTCTGGGTGATGGCCGAGCACATCGGCGGCGAGTTCGGCGCGATCGTACTGCGCGCGGAGGAGACCAAGGCCGAGATCCTGGTCGAGGATCCGCCGGTGATGTCCAAGTGCACCGGCGAGAAACTCCCCGAAGGCGAACGGATCCGCGTCCGGCTCACCGCGGTGGACGTCACCAAGCGGAAACTGTCGTTCGAGCGAGCATGATCGACGACCTCGGCGAAGTGGTCCCGCTGCGCGCGCCGGCGGCGCGGGTGGTCTCGCTCGTGCCGTCGCTGACCGAGGCCGTCGAGGTGAGCGCGCCGGGCAGGCTCGCGGGCGCCACGGACTACTGCACCCATCCGGTCGATCTGGACGTCCCGAGGGTAGGGGGTTCGAAGTACCCGAACGTGGACAAAGTGCTCGAACTCGCACCGGATCTGGTGCTGGCCAACTCCGAGGAGAACCGGCCGGAGGACGTGGAACGCCTGCGCGCCAACGGGATTCCGGTCTGGGTGATGGAGGCGTCGGCGACGGTGCCCAGTGCGCTCGCCTCGATCCGGCGGATCCTGACGCAGGCCTACGACCTCGCCGAGCCGGACTGGCTGGTCGAGGCCGAAGAGGTCTGGCGGGAAACCCTGCCGGAGCGGTTCCGGGCGGTCGTGCCGGTGTGGCGGAAGCCGTGGATCGTGCTCGGCCGGGACACCTTCGGCGGCGACGTCCTGCGTCGCGTCGGGATCGGCAACGCGTACGCGGACGACGAAGAGCGTTACCCGCGCCCGAAACTCGAAGCGCTCCAAGCGCGCTTCGCCGCCGAAGACGCGAACCTGCTCGTCCTGCCTGATGAGCCTTACGAGTTCACCGCGGACGACGGCCCCGAAGCGTTCCCCAGTGCGAAGCACGTCCTGGTCTCAGGCCGTCACCTCACCTGGTACGGCCCCTCCCTGGTCGAAGCGCACTCCCACCTCACGCGTTTAGTCCTCTGAATCCAGCGCATCCAGAGGACTAAACGCGGTAGTGGTCAGAGGGTCAGGCCGGTCAGGACGGTGACGCGTTCCTCGGTGAAGTCCGCCATCGCCGAAGCCGGGCCTTCGCGGCCGACGCCGGAGTCCTTCACGCCGCCGTAGGGCATCTGGTCGGCCCGGAAGCTCGGTACGTCACCGACGAGCACCCCGCCGACGCGCAGCTTCGCGGACACGTCGAACGCCGTCGGCAGGTCGCGGGTGAACACGCCCGCCTGCAGCCCGAAGCGCGAGTCGTTGATCCGGCGCACGCCGTCCTCCACCGACTCCACCCGCGTGATCGACACGACCGGCCCGAAGACCTCGTCGGCCATCACGGACGCGTCCTCGGGCACGTTCGCGAGCACGGTCGGCTCGACGGTCGCGCCGTCGCGCTTACCGCCGGTCAACAGCTCGCCGCCCGCCTCGACGGCCGAGGCGATCCACGACTCCACGCGGGAAGCGGCGGCGGTGTTGATCAGCGGCCCGACGTCCACGCCGTCCGCCCGCGGGTTGCCGGTCCCGAGCGCGCGCACCTGCTCCAGCACCTTCGCCTGAAGCTCCTCGTAGATGTGGGCGTGCGCGTACACGCGCTGCACCGAGATGCACGACTGGCCCGCCTGGTACATCGCGAAGGTCGCGATCCGCTGCGCCGCGAAGTCCAGATCCGTCCAATCCGGACAGACGAGCACCGCCGCGTTGCCGCCGAGTTCGAGCGCGACGTGCTTGCGCGGCACGCTGTCCCGGATGCCCCAGCCCACCGGCACGGAACCGGTGAACGACACCACGGGAAGTCGCGGATCCGAGACGAGACGAGCCGATTCCTCGTTGCTCACGGGGAGGATCGACCAGCTCCCGGCGGGCAGGCCGGTCTCGGCGAGGATCTCGCCGAGCAGCAGCGCGGTCAGCGGCGTCGCGGGCGCGGGCTTGAGCACGATCGGCGCGCCGACCGCGATCGCGGGCGCGACCTTGTGCGCCACCAGGTTCAGCGGGAAGTTGAACGGCGTGATGCCCAGCACCGGGCCCTTCGGCACGCGGCGCACCAGCGCGAGCCGCCCGGTGCCGCCCGGGTCGGTGTCGAGCCGCTGCAGGTCACCGGAGAACCGGCGGGCCTCCTCGGCGGCCCAGCGGAACGTCGACGCGGCGCGCCCGACCTCGCCGCGCGACCACTTCAGCGGCTTGCCGGACTCGGCGGTGATCAGCTGCGCGATCTCTTCGGACCGCTCACCCAGAACTCGGGACACGTGGTCCAACGCGCCCGCCCGGACGTGCGCGGGGAGCGTCGCGTACTCGCCGGAGACGTCGTGCGCGGCCTGGACCGCGGTCTCGATGTCCGAAGTGGACGGAACGTGATGCGAACCCGCCTCACTCCCGTCGAAGGAGTGGCGGACGACGACGGTCTCGCCGCCGGTGACCGGCTTTCCGGCTACCCAGAAGGGGCTCGGGCTATTCGAAAGAGTGGTCACTTGACGGCCTCCGTACGGACAGCGTGCTCCAGGACCGAGAGGCCCTCGTCGAGCAGTTCGGTGGACAGGGACAGCGGCGGCAGCAGGCGGACGACGTTGCCGTAGGTGCCGCAGGTGAGGACGACGACACCGGCCTGGTGGCAGGCCTGCGCGATCCGCTTGGTGAGGTCGGCGTCGGGTTCGGTGGTGCCCGGCTTCACGAACTCGGCGGCCAGCATCGCGCCGCGGCCGCGGACGTCGCCGATCACGCCGGTCTCCTCGGCCAGCGCACGCAGCCGCGGCAGCACCGCGTTCTCGATGCGCTTCGCCGATGCGGCGAGGTTCTCCTGGCGCATGGTCTCGATCGAGCCGAGCGCCGCGGCGCACGCGATCGGGTTGCCGCCGTAGGTCCCGCCGAGGCCGCCCGGACCGACGGCGTCGAGCAGTTCCGCGCGGCCGGTGACGGCCGCCAGGGGCAGGCCGCCGGCGATGCCCTTCGCGGTGGCGATCAGATCGGGCACGACCTCTTCGTGCGTGGACGCGAACCACTCGCCGGTGCGGCAGAACCCGGTCTGGACCTCGTCCGCGACGAACACGACGCCGTTCTCGGTGCACCACCGGGAAAGCGTGGGCAGGAAACCGGGCGCGGGCTCGATGAACCCGCCTTCACCCTGCACCGGCTCCAGCACGACGGCCGCGACCTGGTCGCCGCCGATCTGCTTCTCGATGCGGTCGATGGCGATCCGCGCCGCTTCGGGGCCGGACAGGCCGTCGCGGTACGGGTACGACCCCGGCACCCGGTAGACCTCGGGCGCGAACGGGCCGAAACCGTGCTTGTACGGGATGGATTTCGCGGTCAGCGCCATCGTCAGGTTGGTGCGGCCGTGGTAGGCGTGGTCGAACACGACGACGGCTTGGCGGCCGGTCGCGGCGCGGGCGATCTTCACCGCGTTCTCGACGGCTTCGGCGCCGGAGTTGAACAGCACCGAACGCTTCTCGTGGGTGCCCGGGGTCAGCTTGTCGAGCGCTTCGCACACCTCGACGTAGCCCTCGTACGGCGTGACCATGAAACACGTGTGCGTGAACAGGCCGGCCTGCTCGCGGACGCGGTCCACGACGGCGGGGGCGGCGTGGCCGACGTTGGTCACCGCGATGCCGGAACCGAAGTCGATCAGGACGTTGCCGTCGGCATCGGTGAGCAGGCCACCCTCGGCCGAGGTGACGTAGACGGGCAGCACCGAGCTCACGCCCGCGGCGACGACGGCCGCGCGTCGTTCCTGCAGGGCGCGCGAGGCGGGGCCGGGGATTTCGGTGCGCAGCCTGCGCTGGGTCTCGGTGGTGACGGTCACGGCCAAACTCCTGCGGACGCGAGGGACGGGGTCGCCCTCCAGGATGGGAGCCGGGCCGGTCCGCGTCAGCTCGACGTATTGTCCATATCGAGGCGTAGAGTTGGACAACATGGCACTGACGCTCCGCGCCCTCGCGGCCGAACGCCCGCTCGGCCTCCGCGTGCGTGCGGCCGAAGGCGGACTCGACAGGCCGATCGGCTGGGTCCACCCCACCGAGCTGACCGATCCGCAGGCCTTCCTCGAAGGCGGCGAGCTGCTGCTGACCACGGGCCTCGCCCTCGACGAGACCACATCACCCGGGTACATCCGGCGGCTCGTGGACGCGGGTGTGGCGGGGCTCGGCTTCGGTGTCGGCCTCAGCCACGAGAGCATCCCTCAGTCCCTTGTGGACACCGCCGAAGAGGTCGGGCTCCCGGTCTTCGAAGTGCCGAGGAAGACGCCGTTCATCGCGATCACGCGCGCGGTCTCCCGGGCGGTCGCCGCCGACGAGTACGCCTCGCTCGTGCGCACCGGCAAGGGGCAGCAGGAACTGACCAGGACCGCCGTCGGCAAGGGCGGTCCCGGCGGTGTCGTCCGCAAACTGGCGAAGCTGGTCGACGGCTGGGTGCTCCTGCTCGATTCGGCGGGCGTGGTCACCGAGGCTTCGCAGTCGTCCGCGCGGCCCTTCGCCGCCGAGATCCGGGAGGACCTCGCGCGGCTGCGCGCGGGCACCCTGGTGACGGCGGCGGGGGAGGACGGGCAGGAGGGGGAGTATGAGGTCGTCCTGCAGACGCTCGACACCCGTGCGCGCGGTGTGCTCGTGGTCGGCACCCGTGAGCCGCTCGACGCGGCGGGGCAGCACATCGTCAACACCGCGGTGTCGTTGCTTTCCCTTGCGCTGGAACAGAACCGGGAGCACGTCGTCGCGCTGCGGCGGCTGCGGTCGGGGCTGTGCGACCTGCTCGCCGCGGGACATGCCGAACTCGCCACGCGGACGATGAAGTCGCTTTGGGGCGGTGTCCCGGAAGCGCCGTGGCCCGTTCTGGCCGTCACCGGTCCGGCGGGCGCGCGTAGGTCGCTCGCCGACACTCTCGACGCCGAGGTGCCGGGGGAGAAGGTGTTCTTCGGTGAGTCCGGCGCGTTCGTGGTCGCGCTCGGGGACGTGGAAGCGGTCGTCCGGCAGGCTTCCCGGCTCGGCGGGCTGCACGCCGGGCTCTCCGATCCGGTGTCCACAGTGGAGTTCCCGGCGGGGCTGCGGCAGGCGAAGCAGGCGGCCGAAGCGGCGAAGGCCGAGCGATCCCCGCTGGTCCGGTTCGCCGAGCACGCCGGACGCGGCTTTCTGGAACTGGTCGATTCCCAAGCCGCGCAAGCGTTTTCGGACAGCCTGCTGGCGCCGTTGCGGCACCACGACGAAACCGGCCGGGGCGAACTGGTCGCCTCACTGACCTGCTGGCTCGAACACCACGGTCACTGGGATCTGGCGTCCGCGCGGCTCCGCGTCCACCGGCACACCCTGCGCAACCGCGTGCGCAAGGTCGCCGAACTGACCGGCCGTGATCTCGATTCCCCCGGTGTGCGCGCCGAATTCTGGCTCGCGCTGCAGGTCAGCGCTCGGACCTGACCAAGGCGATCGGCGAGTTCCCGCAGCGCCGCAGGTGGGTGCCGGTCTCCGTCGTGACCGGTTCCGCGCCGGAGGACCACCACGCCGGGACGTCGACCTCGCGGACCAGCGACCCGGTGGCCTGCCGCGCGTTGTTCGACACGATCACCCGGCCCTGCGCGTTGACCAGCGCCGCGCGTCCGCCGAGCGCGCGCAGTTTCGGCTGCAGCAGGCGTTCGACCTCGCGCACGTAGATGTCCGCGCCGACGACCCCCGCGAACTCCCCGCCGCGCCGCACGGGAACGGTGAAGGTCAGCGTGTACTCGTCGGTGCAGAGGTAGTCGACGTAGGGGCCGTTGATGTGGCGGCGGCCGGTGTCGCGCGGGACGGTGAACCACGACTGACGGGTGTAGTCGAGGAAGTTGTCGCTATCCGGGTCGAGACTGATGACGAGTTGCACCGGTTCGGCGTCGCCGGTCTCGGTCCACCACTCGAAGCCGAATTCCTGATCGGCCAGCGCGTTCGGCGCGCTGATGAACCCGGCGCCGACGACCAGGCCGCCGAGGACGTCGAAGACCTGCGGCCGGAGCCGGGGCAGGTCTTCGGCGGTGACATCGGCCGATGCGGCCAAGAGTCCCTCGGCGCCGGCCAGAACCGGCTTCAGCCTGCCGAAGACGTCCTCGACCAGGGCGGATACCTGTTCGACGACCTCGGAACCGGCGGACGGTGTGTCGTTCACGATGCTCACCTCGGATGCGCGGATGCCGCAGCTTAAGGGGCCAGAAGGTCTAAATGCACGTCCGCCAGCCGGTCTATGGCCTCGAGGATGTGTTCCTCGGTGAGCTTTCTGGCCAGCTCGCCGTCGCCCTGTGCGATGGCGGCGGTGATCGCGCGGTGTTCGGCGTAGGCGTTTTCCCGGGTGCCCTGCGGTTCGAGCGGCAGCCAGAGAAGCCCGCCTCGCTCGCTCTGCAGTTGCACTTCCTCCCTGGTCAGCCGCGGCGACTGGGCGGCAGCGGCGACTTCGAGGTGGAACTGGCGCTCGGCGCGGGACGCCTCCGTGCCGGTCGCGATGCGGATGTCTTCGGTCGCCAGTTCGAGCCGCTCGATGTCTTCGGGCGAACTCCGCTCGGCGGCGAGTTTGGCCGCGGCGCCGGCGATGGCGAGGTAGTGATCGCCGACGTCACGGAGTTCGGACAGCGAGACCGTGCGAAGGCGCTCTCGCCACGAAGCGGTCGAAGGGTTGGCAGGCGTCTTCACGAAGCTTCCGCCGCCTCGGCCGCGTCGCGTCTCTACGAGCCCCTGTTGCCGCAAGGCCACGAGCGCTTCGCGAACTGTCACGGTGGAGACGCCGAACTGGGCGGCCAGCTCGGCTTCGCTCGGCAGCTGTTCCGAGTCGGCCAGCAGCCCGAGCGTGATGGCGTCGACCAGCCGCGCGGTGACCGCTTCCGCCCGGCCGATCTGGTCGAGCGGCGCGAACATCGCCGATCGCGCGCTGTGCGACAACCCCTTGCGCATGGTGGCCCTTCGCCCGAACTACTACCCGATGGAACCAATCTTGCCCCATCGTCTTGTCATTTAACCTATGGACTTATATGTTTTAGCTCTCTCGCCGCCCCAAAAGGGAGCAAGGGACCTTTGCTATCGCCTCACGCCCCCAGGCTCCTGGAGCTCTCGTGCAGCAGTTGAAGCACTTCATCGGCGGTGAGTACACCGGATCCGCGTCGGGCGCGGTCGCCGACATCGTCGATCCCGTCACCGGTCGCCCGTATTGCACCGCCGCCGTCGCCGGTCCCGAGGATGTCGACCGCGCGCTGAAGGTCGCGGCCGCCGCCTTCGAACACTGGCGTGAGACCACGCCCGCCCAGCGCCAGCTCGCGTTGCTGAAGATCGCCGACGCCGTCGAAGCGCGCACGGACGGCCTCGTGCTCGTCGAATCGGCGAACACCGGCAAGCCGATCGCGCTCACCGCGGCCGAAGAACTGCCGATGATCGTCGACCAGTTGCGGTTCTTCGCGGGAGCCGCGCGTGTCCTCGAAGGACGGTCGGCGGGCGAGTACATGGAAGGGCTTACCTCTTTCGTGCGCCGAGAACCGATCGGCGTGTGCGCGCAGGTTACGCCGTGGAACTACCCGCTCCTCATGGCGGTCTGGAAGATCGCCCCCGCGCTCGCCGCCGGGAACACCGTGGTGCTCAAACCGGCCGACACGACCCCCGCGTCGACGCTGCTCCTCGCCGAGATCTGCGCCGAATTCCTGCCCCCCGGCGTGCTCAACGTGATCTGCGGCGACCGCGACACCGGGCGGGCGCTCGTCGAGCACGAGATCCCCGCGATGGTGTCCATCACCGGCTCCGTGCGCGCCGGGATCGAAGTCGCCGCTTCGGCGGCGAAGGACGTGAAGCGCATACACCTAGAGCTCGGTGGTAAAGCGCCCGTAGTGGTTTTCGGCGACGCTGACATCGAAGCGGCCGCGGAAGGCATCGCCGCCGCCGGGTACTTCAACGCGGGCCAGGACTGCACCGCGGCGACGCGGGTCCTGGTCGCCGACGAGGTCCACGACACCTTCGTCGCGGCTCTCACTCGGCAGGCGCGGGCGACCACCACCGGCAAACCCGGCGACGCTTCGGTCAGCTACGGGCCGCTCAACAACGCCGCCCAGCTGGACCGGGTCGCCGGTTTCGTCGACCGGCTGCCCGCCCACGGGACAGTCCACTGTGGAGGACACCGACAGGGTGACGAGGGGTACTTCTACGAACCGACGGTGATCTCCGGCGTCCGCCAGGACGACGAGATCAGCCAGACGGAGGTGTTCGGCCCGGTCATCACCGTCCAGCGGTTCGGCTCCGAAGCCGAAGCGCTCGCCGCGGCCAACGGCGTCGAATACGCGCTCGCGTCGTCGGTGTGGACCACCGACCACCAGCGGGCGATGCGGCTGGCCGCGAAGCTCGACTTCGGCTGCGTGTGGATCAACACGCATATCCCGCTGGTCGCCGAAATGCCGCACGGCGGCTTCAAGAAGTCCGGCTACGGCAAGGACCTCTCGCTCTACGGCCTCGAGGACTACACCCGCGTCAAGCACGTGATGAGCGCGCTGTGACGACCACCGAAAGGCACGCCATGCCCCATCAAGCGCCCACCGCCTCCGCCGAGGGGGAGCAAGGGACCTTTGCTATCGCCTCCGGCGGCGACGGGGATCCGGCGATCCGGCTGCGCGGGCTGCGCAAGGAGTTCGGCCAGGTCCACGCGGTCGACGGCGTCGACCTCGACATCCCGCCCGGCGAGTTCTTCTCGATGCTCGGCCCGTCCGGCTCCGGCAAGACGACCGTGCTCCGCATGATCGCCGGTTTCGAACCGCCGACGGCGGGCACGATCGAACTGCACGGCCGCGACGTCAGCCGCCTCGCGCCCTTCGACCGCGACGTCAACACCGTCTTCCAGGACTACGCGCTCTTCCCGCACATGACCGTCCAGCAGAACGTCGAATACGGCCTTCGGGTGAAACGTGTCCACCGCGCGGAGCGGCGTCAGCGCGCGAAGGAGGCTCTCGACACCGTCCGGCTCGGCGAGTTCGGCGAGCGCAAACCCGACCAGCTCTCCGGCGGCCAGCGTCAGCGCGTCGCCCTCGCCAGAGCCCTGGTCAACCGGCCGAAGGTGCTCCTGCTCGACGAACCACTCGGCGCGCTCGACCTGAAACTGCGTCACACCATGCAGACCGAGCTCAAGCAGATCCAGCGCGACGTCGGCATCACCTTCATCTTCGTCACCCACGACCAGGACGAGGCGCTGACGATGAGCGACCGCATCGCGGTGTTCAACGCCGGCCGCATCGAACAGGTCGGTTCCCCGGTCGAGGTCTACGAGCGGCCCGCGTCGGCCTTCGTCGCCGGTTTCGTCGGGACCTCGAACCTGCTCAGCGGCGGCGGCGCCGAGAACATCATCGGCAAACCCGGTGTGTTCAGCATCCGCCCCGAAAAGATCCGCATCGACGCCGATCTCTCGAAGTCCGCGGACGTCGGCGAGACCAGCGCCACCGGCACCGTCACCAACACCGTCTACGCCGGCGCGACCGTGCGCTACGAGGTCACGCTCGACGCCGGCGGCCAGCTCTCCGTGGTCCGGCAGAACACCGCCGAGCCCGCGGACTTCGAGGGCGGCCGCGTCCGCCTGAGCTGGCGGCACGAACACAGCTTCCGCGTCCCCGAAGCCGGTTAGCCTCCCCAGCACCGAAAGGTTGTTCAATGAAGAACAGGAAACTCGCGCTCGCCGGCCTGCTCGGCGCCGGCCTGCTCGTGGCCGCCTGCGGAACCTCCGGATCCAGCTCGAACGCCGCCGCGCCCGGCGGGCAGGGCTTCACCCCGCCGAAACTCGACGCGCTCGCGCAGCTCGGCCGGCCGGAAGGCCAGGTCAACGTGCTGGCTTGGCCCGGCTACGCGGAAAACGGCTCGAACGACCCGGCCGTCGACTGGGTCACCGGGTTCGAGAAGGAGACCGGCTGCAAGGTCAACGTCAAGGCGTTCGGCACCTCCGACGAGGCCGTGAGCCTGATGAAGACCGGCCAGTACGACGTCATCTCCGCCTCCGGTGACGCTTCGCTGCGGCTCATCGCGTCCGGGGACGTCGAACCGGTGAACACCGGCCTCGTGCCGAACTACGCGGACGTCTTCGACTTCCTCAAGAACCGCCCGTGGAACAGCGTGAACAACGTGGCCTACGGCGTTCCCCACGGCTGGGGCGCGAACCTGCTCACCTGGCGCACCGACAAGGTGACCCCGCCGCCGACGTCGTGGTCGGTCATGTTCGATCCGAACAGCCCCTACAAGGGCAAGATCTCCGCCTACGACTCGCCGATCTACCTCGCCGACGCCGCGCTGTACCTGCAGAACAAGAAGCCGGAACTCGGCATCAAGAACCCGTACGCCCTGGACGACAAGCAGTTCCAGGCCGCCGTCGACCTGCTCAAGCAGCAGCGCCCGATGGTGGGGGAGTACTGGTCGGACTACCTGAAGGAAAGCCAGGCGCTCAAGAGCGGCGACGCCGTCGTCGGCACCGCCTGGCAGGTGACGGTGAACCTGACCAAGAGCGAGGGCGCGCCGGTCGAATCGGTGCTGCCGTCCGAAGGCGCGACGGGCTGGTCGGACACCTGGATGGTGTCGGCGAAGTCGCCGCACAAGACGTGCTCCTACAAGTGGCTGAACCACATCGTCAGCCCGAAGGCCAACGCCCAGGTCGCCGAGTACTTCGGCGAATCACCCTCGAACCCCAAGGCGTGCGCCGAAACCAAGGACAAGACGCATTGCGGCACCTACCACGCCGGTGACGCCGCGTACGCCTCGAAGATCCAGTACTGGACTACGCCGATCACGCAGTGCCTCGACGGCCGCACCGACGTCAAGTGCAAGGACTACGGCGAGTGGACCCGCGCCTGGACCGAGATCAAGGGCTGACCTCCCCGAACTCCGGGAGCGGCCGGTGGTGCCCCCAACGCCGTCCGCTCCCGGTCCCATCCCAGGTGGAAAAATGACGACCACGCTCGACTCACCGAGGCGGAAAGCCTCCGCCTACCTGTACCGCAAACCCAAGCTACGACTGGGCATCCTGCTCTCCGCGCCGATGCTGTGGCTCGGCCTCGCCTACCTCGGCGCGCTGGCCGCGTTGTTCGTGACAGCGTTCTGGAGCACCGACGTCTTCACCGGCCAGGTCGTGACCGAATGGTCGCTGAACAACTTCGTCACGCTGTTCAGTGACGCGGTGTACCGCACGATCACCCTCCGGACGGTCGGGATCGCCGCGCTGGTCACGGTGATCACCGCGGTCATCGCCTTCCCGATGGCCTTCTACATGGCCAAATTCGCTTCCCCGAGGGCGCGGCGGCTCCTGGTGATCGCCGTCATGACGCCGCTGTGGGCGAGCTACCTGGTGAAGGCCTACGCGTGGCGGACCATGTTGTCCGGCAACGGTGTCCTGCACTGGCTGCTCAACCCGTTCGGCCTCGACACCCCCGGCTACGGCGTGCTCGCGACCGTGATCACCCTGTCGTACCTGTGGCTGCCGTACATGATCTTGCCGATCTACGCGGGCCTCGAACGGCTGCCGAACTCCTTGGTGGACGCGTCCGGCGACCTCGGCGCACGGCCGTTCCGGACGTTCCGTTCCGTGGTGCTGCCGGCGACGTTCCCGGCCGTCGTCGCCGGCTCGATCTTCACGTTTTCGTTGTCGCTGGGCGACTACATCGCGGTGAAGATCGTCGGCGGTACCTCGCAGATGCTCGGCAACGTCGTCTACGACAACATCGGCGCGGCCAACAACCTGCCGTTCGCGGCCACCGTCGCGACCGTGCCCGTGGTGATCATGCTCGCCTACCTCGCCGCCGTGCGCCGCACGGGCGCGCTGGACAACCTGTAGGAGCGCGCGATGCGGCTTTCCCGGACGACCAAGTACCTCCTGCTCGCGGCGCTGGTGCTCGGGCTCGCGGTGATCTACTTCCCACTGCTGGTGGTACTGCTCAATTCCTTCAACGCGGACACCACCTTCGGCTGGCCGCCGTCGAGCTTCACCCTCGAATGGTGGGGCCGCGCCGCGGAGAACGAAGGCGCGCTGAAAGCACTAGGCACGAGTGTCCAAGCAGGACTCGCCGCCACGGCGATCGCCTTGGTACTCGGCACGATGGCGGCGTTCGCGCTGCAGAAGTACCGCTTCTTCGGTCGTAACCAGGTGTCGCTGCTGATCATCCTGCCGATCGCGCTGCCCGGCATCGTCACCGGTATCGCGCTGAACAACGCGTTCCGCACGATCCTCGGCATCGACCTCGGCCTGTTCACCGCGATCGTCGCGCACGCGACGTTCTGCATCGTGGTGGTGTTCAACAACGTCGTCGCGCGCTTGCGGCGGATGGGCGGCAACCTCGAAGAGGCGTCGATGGACCTCGGCGCCGACGGGCTCACGACGTTCCGCCTGGTGACCTTCCCGATGCTGCGGTCCGCGCTGCTCGCCGGTGGTCTGCTGGCTTTCGCGCTGTCGTTCGACGAAATCATCGTCACGACGTTCACCCTCGGGACCGGCTTGGAGACCCTGCCGATCTGGATCCTGAACAACCTGTTCCGGCCGAACCAAGCGCCGATCGTCAACGTCGTGGCGGCGGTGCTGATCCTCGCGTCGACGATCCCGGTCTATCTGGCACAACGGCTTTCCGGCGACACGACTTCGGGCGGACGGCTGTAAAAGCGAAACGCCGGTGCGGCTCGAAACCGCACCGGCGTTTTCAGGTCACTCAGTATCGACGGTCTTCGATCGCCCCCGTCGCTCCGTTGTAGGTGATGTAGCCGTTTTGGAAGTCACTGCGCTTACCGGTCGGCGTGTTGTACTCACCGCTGATGGGGAAGCCGAGATACGACGTCTCCCAGCCGAGTTGCCGCCAGCGGTTGCGGATCGCGCCCCGGACGTCGAAGGCGGCACTGGTGCCGAACCGCCAGTAGATCGAGTGTTCCTCGTTCCCCTTGCGGAAGTGGTTGTACTTCCCGGTGCCGTTCGGCGTCCACGTCTCGTCGGTGACCGGATAGCCGACGCCGGCTTCCCAGCCGACGGCGGCCCAGCGTTCGCGGATCCACCCGTGGACTTCGTGGGCACCTGTCGAAGGCGTCCAGTGGATCGAGCCGACCTGGCTGAAGTGGTTGTACCTGCCCACGCCGTCCGGGGCACCGGTTTCGTCGGTGGTCGGGTAGCCGAAGTACCTCTCCCACCCGAGTGCCTTCCACTTCTCCCGGATCGCGCCCAGCACGAAGTGCGCCCCGGTTTCCGCCGTCCAGTAGATCGACGAATTGACGAAGTGGTTGTACCGGCCGATACCGTCCGGCGTCGCCGCCTGATCCGTGGTCGGATGGCCGAGTACGCCGGCTTCCGCTCCTGTCTCGATCCACTTCTCGCGGATAGGACCGTAGACCACGGCTGCCCCGGAATCAGGCGTCCAATAGATCGTCCCGGCACCGGTCGTCGGCCCGCCCACGAAATGGCTGAAGCGTCCATTGCCCACTTTGCCCGGGAATTCGTCCACTTCCGGAGCGCCGAGAAAAGCGTGCGCGCCGAGAGCGATGTATTTGTCATGGATCCGACCGTAGACGGCCGTCACGCCGGTCTGCCGGGTCCAGTAGAGCCGGCCGTTGGCATAGGCCTGCCAGCTTCCTGGACTTTCGACGACCTCTCGCCCCACGGCGGCGCCCAGCGTCGTGCGCAGGGCGGGCTCTTCCGCGTACCGCTTTTCGATGGGGGACAGGTAGTCCGCGCGGAGCGTGAGTTCCGCGGCGGGCATCCGGATCTCTCTTTGGGTATTGGTGCCGAGGCTGTCCGCCCACCGACGGAACCCCGCCCCGTCGAGTGCGGTGTGCGGCGCCGAGAGCTTCAGCGGAGAGCCGGCGGTCACCAAGCGGTTCGCGCTCCGGCCCGGTTCGACGGTGAACTGGGCCGGGTGGCTACCGAGGACCGTCAGCCGGGCGAGGCGTGGCTGGGCCACATAACGTGCCTTGGCCACGACGTTGCGGCCGTTCGTCACGGTCCCGGTGAGCACGAGGCTGCTGTCGGTCTCCTCCGGAAAGTCCAGCTTGAACGTCGATCCGGAGCCGTGACGCACCAAAGTGGTCGTGCAACTGCTGTCCGCGGGGCAACGCCGTTGCTCCGCCCGCCAGGCGACGGTGATCGGTCCGTCGATGGGGTCGTCCGATTCCGCCAGCAGTTCGACCGTATCCCGCGACGAGAACACCGTGCCCTCTCTAGGCGGGATCAGCGTGACCGTCGGACCCGCGAGACCGGGGGTGATCGTCTGGCTCGAACTCGACACGACGCCGTGGATGTCTTTCACGGTCAGGGTGGCGGTCGTCATGTCCCCGGCGCCGTAGGTGTGCTCCGCGGTGCGTCCGCTGCCGGTTCCGCCATCACCGAAGTCCCACTGATAGGTGAGATGGTCGAAGTCCGGGTCCGTGGACAGACTCGCGTCGAACGAGACCGTGCGCGTACCGGGATCGATGGTGGCGGTGAAATCCGCCACCGGGGCCTTGTCGGCCGGACGGTAAGTCAGCCGCCGCAGTGCCGAGCTGTCCGCGTCGGCCACGACGACGTCCCCGTTGGGAGCAGTCGTGATCGAGACAGGGCTCCCGAGCGTGGAGGCGAAGAGGGCGGGCGAAGCCACTGTTTCCGCCGAACTGTTGAATCTGAACGTCGAAAGCGTTCCCGCGCCTTTTTCAGCCACGAAGTGGCTTTCGCGGTAAGCCTCGGGGTACGAGTCCCCGCTGTAGCGGACGCTGCCGCTGACCCCGATGCTGCCACTCTGGCCGATCTCGTACTTCGGCGCGGTGTTCGTCACGCCGGCGCACTCGGGAAGGTCCTGATAGCCGGGTGTCTTCGAATTTCCTTCCCAGCAGGGCCATTTCGCACTCTGCCCGGGGAGCGCGATGTTCACCTCGTGAAGTACGGCCCGGCCGGTGTCCGTGACGAGCGCTCCGCCCCGCGGGTCGAGCGCGACACGGGGGTCCCGCAGGCCGCTGAGGTAGGTGCGGCTTCGCCAGGAGGCGCGCTCCGTGGTGTCGTAAAACGGGTTGTCCGCGATGCCGAGCCCGCTCGGGTCAACGCGCAGTATCTTTCCGGTGGGCTGGTTCGGGTCCAACGCCCGCAAGGCGAACCGGTCGACGGTGTCGTCGGTGGCGTTGTCGCCGACCGCGATCCAGAGGGCCCTGCCGGTCGGATCCACCGCGAGGTCCTGGATTCCCCTGCTGTCGGAATTCGCCGGGAATTCGAGGACCACCGATTCGCCGATGAGCGCGGTGGGTGCCTCTGTTCCCTGTGTTTGCCATTTGCTGACGCGGAAAACGCGGTCGCCGTTGCCGGTCGTCAGCGCTCGTGCGGTGTAGATCGTCCTGCTGGTGGCGTAGTCGGGGGCGACCGCGATGCTCGTCAAGCCGAGTGAACCCCCGCTGTACACAGGGATCGAAGCGATTTCGCTCGGTTCTCCGCCATTCGGCGTCCAGCGTATGGAGCCCTTCCGGCCGGTCGTGAGGACCCCGCCGTCGGGGAGGTAGGCCGCGTCGGTGAGCTCACCCGATTGCTGCCCGGTCGGCGTGTCGGTCACCACGAATCCGGACGGCAGTACCGGCGCCGCCTCGGCGACAGGGGCCGTGACGGCGATGCCGCCGAGCGCGGTCAAGACGGCCGTCGCGGCGGCGATGGATCTTCGAGAACGCATCAGACCTGCTTTCTTCGGACGAAGAGAGGCCCTGAAGGCGTCAGTTCGCGCGCAGCCCGGAGCGAAGACGCGTCGGGCCATGGCAGTACGCAACGCGACGATCAAGACAGCCGGATCCCCCCAAGGACGATGATCAAGGAGAACGCTATTGGTCCGGTCCCGGCTTGTCATCGGCCATTCGCAGGTCGAAGTCTGCGCCGTTGGAAGGAATCAGAATAGGGTTACCGGCGTGGTGACGGACAAGCGTCGGTCGAACGCTGCCGCTCGACGAGTGAATCACTGGTGATTTCCGTCTTCAGGTCTCGCGCGATCTCTTGGTGCGATATCGGTGATTCCGATGGCTGCCGGTTCAAACCGACCGGAAGGAATCCGTCGCGTCCCGAAGCGCTGCCAGCATCCCCGGATCCGTCACCGCGTGCCCGGCCGCTTCGACGAGTTCCAACTTCGAGTCCGGCCAAGCCCGGTGCAACTCGTAAGCCGTCGCCGGCGGGCACACCGCGTCGTACCGGCCCTGCACGATCACGCCGGGAATCCCCGACAGCTTTCCGGCTTCCCGGATCAGCTGCCCTTCCTCAAGCCACGCCCCGTGGCAGAAGTAGTGCAACGCGAGCCGGGCAAAGGTGACAGCGAAGTCGGGCGACGCGTACTGGTTGTGGAAGGCCGGATCCGGGCGCAGGCAGACGATCGCGCCTTCCCAGGTGCTCCAGGCGATGGCGGCGCGCTCCCGGACCACCTGGTCGGGGTGGTAGACGAGTTCGCGGTAGGCCGACATCGGGTCGCCGCGGCGCGCTTCGGGGATCGGCGAGAGGAAGGCTTCCCACTCGCGGGGGAAGAGGTTCGCGGCGCCGCCGCCGTAGATCCAGTCGAGTTCGCTACGCCGGACGGTGAAGACGCCGCGCAGGATGATCTCGGTGACGCGGCTCGGATGGGTCTCGGCGTAGGCGAGGGCGAGGGTCGCGCCCCATGAGCCGCCGAAGAGCTGCCACTCTTCGAGATTCAGCCGTTCGCGCAGCCTTTCCATGTCCGAGACAAGGTGCCAGAGGGTGTTGGCCGACAGGTCGACGTCCGGCTCGCCGATGTGCGGAGTGCTGCGGCCGGTGCCGCGCTGGTCGAACAAGATGATCCGGTAGGCATCGGGATCGAAATGCCGCCTGGCCATGGGAGAGATGCCGCTACCAGGGCCTCCGTGCAGGACGACCACGGGTTTGCCGTCCGGGTTCCCGGCCTCTTGGCAGTAGATCCGGTGTCCGTCGCCGACGTCGAGCAGGCCTTCGGCGCGAACGTGGATGGGCGGATACAAATCGTCCATACCGACACCATGCCCGAATCGGCGAGTGAACGAAGGGTGGGGGCCCGCCCCCGCCGCCGGGCTGAGCGGGCCCCCGGTCTTCGGTCGCGTCAGCAGCCCGCCGTGGCGGCCACGTTCGCGAATCCCTTCCCGGCACCGGTCACCTTGTTGCTCGCGCAGACCTTGTTCCCCGTAGCGGCCTTCACGAGATAGAAGCCGTACGCGTAGCTGGACTGCACGTCCGCGGTGTTGCCGGAGAAGGTGTTGTCGCGGCCCCAGCCGTCGAGCTGGACATGGACCTCGAAGCCGCCGTAAATCGCGTCGTGCACGAAGACCTCGCTGCCACGGTTGTCCGCGACCACGTAGTTGTTGCCCTTCATGTCCACCCAGCTGTCGGCGAAGTGCTCGCCGCTCTGCCCGGTCCCGTCGAAGACGTTGCCGCGCAGTTCGCCGCCGGTGGTGCCTTCCTTGATGTCGATCGACTCGGCCCGCACGTTCGGGCCGATCTTGTTGTTCAGTGCCTTGTTGCGGTCGCTCCGGTCGGGCGTGCCGCCGGGCCAGTTGCCCTTCGCGGAACCGAAGTAGATGCCTTCGCCGTAGCCCGCGAACTCGCGGCCGGTGTCGGTCACCTCGGAGTTCTTCACGATGTTGTCGGTGCTCGTGTGCTGGAAGTGGATGCCTTCGTGGCCGACGCCGATGACCTTGATGCCGTCGACGACGGTGTTCTTGACGCCCGTCGCCATCAGACCCTTCTGGCCACCGGTGAGGGTGAAGCCGGTCAGGTTCCAGTTGCTGCCGGTGAGCTCGAGCGTGCGCCCGGCCGAGGCCTTGATGACCGCGCTTCGCGGACCCTTCAGCGTGATGCGACTGCCGGAGGTGCCGCTCTTCGCCGCCTTGAAGTTGCCCGCGAAGGTGGTGTTGGCCGCGAGTTCGATGACGGTGCCCGGAGCGACCGAAGCGAGCGCCGCCGACAGCTGCTCCGAAGTCCCTACGCGGACCGTCGCGGCCTGTGCGGGGTACGCCGTCAGTGCCGACAGCAGGGCGGCACCGGTCACGATGGTCAGAACCCGCTCACGAACACGCATCCGTGGTCCTCCTCGTCGAGGGATCGAAGCTCGGTCGTGGCGGCGACGGGCTAGACGTTAAGCCTCTTTACGAATGCGAGTCAAGAACATGATTGAAGTTCACATACGTGAACGACTAAAGGAGGGTCGCGCTGCTAGGCCCCACCTCGAAAGAGAGCAAGGGACCTTTGCTATCGCCCTCCTCGCCGGGAGTGACAGCAAAGGTCCCTTGCTCTCTTTTTGCAGGTCAGGGGTGGGTCAGTCGTGGAACGAGTGCTCCGAGGCCGGGAACTCGCCCCGGCGGACATCCTCCGCGAACGCTGACGCGGCCCCGGCCAGCACGCCGGCGAGATCGGCGTACTTCTTCACGAAGCGAGGAGTCTTGCCGCGCCGAAGCCCGGCCATGTCCTGCCAAACGAGCACCTGCGCGTCACAGTCCGGTCCCGCGCCGATGCCGACGGTCGGGATCTTCAGTTCGTGCGTGATCCGCTTCGCCGCTTCGGCGGGCACCATCTCCATGACGACCGCGAAGGCGCCGGCTTCTTCCAGGGCGAGCGCGTCGGCGAGCAGCGCGTCGGCCGCTTCGCCGCGTCCCTGGACCCGGTAACCGCCCAGATTGTGTTCACTCTGCGGCGTGAATCCGATATGTCCCATCACGGGGACACCCGCCGACGTCAGTGCGTCGACATGGGGAGCGAACTTCCGCCCGCCTTCGAGTTTCACCGCGTGTGCACGGCCTTCCTTCATGAATCGCACCGAGGTCTCCAGCGCCTGCTGCGGCGAAAGTTGGTACGAGCCGAACGGCAGGTCGGCGACGACAAGCGCCCGCTTCACCGACCGGGTTACCGCACGGACCAAAGGAAGCAGCTCGTCCACGGTCACCGGGAGCGACGTGTCGTAGCCGAAGACGTTGTTCGCCGCGGAATCCCCGACGAGCAGCACGGGAATACCCACCTCGTCGAAGAGCGCGGCGGTGTACATGTCGTAAGCGGTGAGCATCGGCCAGGTTTCGCCGCGCTCCTTCATGTCACGAAGGTGATGTACGCGGATCTTCTTCCCAGGTGTGGCCTGGGGCGCCGCGCCGGTACCGTACGGAGCGGCGAGCTCGCCGGAATCCTTTTCGGTGGCAGACATCCTTGTCGACCGTCCTTCCCTCGAGGCCTCGATGAGGTCCCCGGGTCGTGGAGCTGAACATCTCAAAGCGTGACACGCGGAGATACCGCTCCCAAGGTCGTGCGACCAGCTTCACACCGGCCCGTCACGCCTGCGGTGGATGAAATTCAGACCAGAGGATGATGTTCGTTGACAACCACACGGGGTTGTGTGACGTCAAGTAAGAGCAGCTGTCGATCATCTGTGAGTACCGCGAAAGGCCAGAATGGGAAACCCAGCGAGCCGTGTCTCGCCGTGGAAGGCGAGGGCGGGCGGAATCGTCGCCACTCTCGTGCAGCTCGCGGCCGTGTTCTCGGTGATCCTTCTCCTCGCCGGCGGGGTGAAGGGGCCGGTGCTCAAGGTCGGCGACGTCGCCTTCTCGGCACTGAGCGTCCCGACGAACGCGAGCCTCGTGATCGTCCTGCTGCTCGTCGTCCTCGGCGCCGCGCTCCGCCGCCGCAAACGTGCCGCGCTCTACACGCTGCTGCTGTTCCAGGTCGGTGGCCTCGCGGTCACGCTGGCCTTTCAGGCTGCCCTGTTGTGGTGGCCTGAGCTGCTGAAACTCGGTCCGTGGCAGGTCCGGCACATCCCGCACCAGGTGTGGGTGCTGGCCGTCGCCGACCTGATCTCGATCGGCATGTTCGCGTTCCTCTGGATTCTGCGCCCCGCGTTCCCGGCCCGCCTCGCGCCGAGCGCCTGGCGCGACGGCCTCACCGTGCTGTTCGGCGGCCTGGCCGCGGTCATCCTCGTCGGCTGGGGCCTGAGCGAGGCCTTCCCGGGACGTCTCGTCGACACCTGGGCGCGGTTCGCCTGGGTCGTCAACCACACGACCGGTGAGAACATCCAGCTGCGCCGGGTCGGCATCGGCGAAGGTCCCGCCTGGCTCGACCTCGTCCTGGACCTCAGCGCGACAGCCGTCGCGACGGCCGCGTTGTACACGCTTTTCCGCGGTGTGCGTAGCCGTCGTTTAAGGACAGACGAAGAAGAACTGCGCGTACGTCGCCTTCTTGCCGAACACGGCGAAGACGACTCCCTGGGCTATTTCGCCACCAGGCGCGAAAAGAGTGTCGTCTTCTCGCCCAACGGCCGCGCCGCCGTGGCCTATCGCGTGCTCGCGGGCACCAGCGTCGCGAGCGCGGATCCCCTCGGCGATCCCGACGCCTGGCCGGACGCCGTCCGCGCCTGGCTGAACGAGGCGCGCACCTACGGCTGGACTCCCGGCGTGCTCGGCGCGAGCGAACGCGGCGCGAAGGCTTACGCCGACGCGGGTCTGCGGGCACTGGAAATCGGCGACGAAGCGGTCCTGGACGTCCGTGACTTCAGCCTCGCCGGGCCGGAACGGCGCTCGGTCCGCCAAGCGGTCAAACGGGTCGAACGGGCCGGATACACCACAAAAGTCCGGCGGCACAGCGAAATCCCGGCCGACGAGATGGCCGGACTGTTGCTGCACGCTCAGCAGTGGCGCGGCGCGGAGACCGAACGCGGGTTCTCGATGGCGCTCGGCAGGCTCGGTGATCCGAGCGACGGCCGCAGCGTGATGGTGGAGGCGTACGACGCCAAGGGCGAGCTTCGCGGCATGCTGTCGTTCGTTCCTTGGGGCCGTCGCGGCCTGTCCCTCGACCTGATGCGGCGCGACCGCGACGCCGAAAACGGGCTCAACGAGTACATGGTCGCCGAGGTCGTGGCGGCGAGTTCACACCTTGGCGCACAACGGATTTCGCTGAACTTCGCGATGTTCCGCGCGGTCTTCTCCGAAGGGGAGCGGATCGGCGCGGGTCCGGTGCTGCGCGCGTGGCGCGGCGTGCTCAGCATGGCGTCGCGGTTCTTCCAACTGGAATCGCTCTACCGGTCCAACGCCAAATACGGACCCGACTGGGAACCGCGATTCCTGTGCTACTCCTCGGCTCGACGGCTGCCGCGGGTCGGCATCGTCGCCGGTGCGCTCGAAGGGTTCCTCCCGACAGGGCGGTCGGCGCGGGCGCTGAAACTGGAGACGGTCACCGACGAATTCGTCGCCGAGGTCCACCGCATCGACGCGAACGCGGCCACCCCCGCGCCGAAACAGGTGCGGCGGCCCGACCAGGTCCGCGTGCGGATGGCGAAGCTGGACAGTTTGCGGGAAGCCGGGATCGACCCCTATCCGGTCGGTTTCGCCCGGGAGGATCTGCTCGGCGACGTCGTCTCCAAGTTCGGGGACCTGAGCCCGGACAGCCACACCGGTCACCGGGTCCGCGTCGCGGGCAGGGTGCTCGCGATGCGCAACCTCGGCGGTCTCTGTTTCGCGCGGGTCAAGGACTTCGGCGGTGAGATCCAGCTGATGCTCGACGCCTCCGTGCTCGACCTCGGCGGCTGGCGTCGTGGCGTCGACCTCGGCGACCACGTCGGCGTGAGCGGGCAGGTCGTGACATCGCGGCGCGGTGAGCTGTCCGTGCTCGTCGACGAATGGACAGTCACGGCGAAGAGCCTGCATCCCTTGCCGGACAAGCGAAAGGGCCTCATCGACCCGGAGACGCGGGTGCGGCAGCGCTACCTCGACCTCGCGGTGAACCCGGATTCGACGGCGATGCTGCGAATGCGCTCGACCGTGGTGCGCGCGGTGCGGGAAAGGCTGCACCAGGGCGACTACCTCGAAGTCGAGACGCCGATGCTGCAGACCGTGCACGGCGGCGCCAACGCCCGCCCGTTCGTCACCCACATCAACGCCTACGACATGCGGATGTACCTGCGGATCGCCCCCGAGCTGTACCTGAAACGGCTGTGCGTGGCCGGGGTCGAGCGTGTTTTCGAGCTGAACAGGAACTTCCGCAACGAAGGCGTCGACGCGACGCACAACCCCGAGTTCACCATGCTGGAGGCATACCAGGCGTACGCCGACTACAACACGATGCGGACGCTGACGAGGGAACTCATTCAGCACGCCGCGGAGGCCGCGTACGGCTCGCAGGTCGTTCGCCGTCCGGGGCCGGACGGGAAGGTCGTCGAGTACGACATCTCCGGTGACTGGCCGGTGATCCCGGTCCACGAAGCCGTCTCGGCGGCACTCGGGGAGAAGATCGACGCGGGGACCTCGGTGGCCGAACTCCAGCGGCTGTGCCGCGCGGCGGGAGTGCCGGTGAACGAGGAGGCCGGGCACGGCGATCTCGTGCTGAAGGCACACGAGCACCTGGTTGAAGGCTCGACCGTGCTGCCGACCTTCTACACCGACTACCCGACCGACGTCTCGCCGCTGACCCGGCAGCATCGCGTGGACCCGCGGCTGGCCGAGCGCTGGGACCTGATCGCGTTCGGCTCCGAGGTCGGCACGGCCTACACCGAACTGACCGATCCGCTCGAACAGCGGCGGCGGCTGGAGGCCCAGTCGCTGCGCGCGGCGAGCGGCGACGTCGAGGCGATGGAACTGGACGAGGAATTCCTGCTCGCGCTCGAACACGGCATGCCGCCGACCGGCGGGCTCGGCATCGGCATCGACCGGCTGCTGATGATGCTGACCGGGGCGTCGATCCGGCAGACGGTGCTGTTCCCGTTCGTCCGCCCGCAAGGCTAGCGGGGGAGCGGGGGACCTTTGCTATCGCTCGTTAGTCAAACTAACGAGCGATAGCGAAGGTCCCCCGCTCTCTTCCTGGCCGAATCGCACCGGGAGGCCCGTACCGGATGCCATGATCCCCTTCCCAACGGAAGGAACCACCATGGCCGGAAACGTCCCTCCTGTCGCCGACGAGCGCGAAGGTCTCCTCGCCTACCTGGAGCAGCAGCGCCATGTCCTGCGCATCGCCGCGCACGGCTTGACCGAAGAACAGGCCAGAGCGGTCCCGACCAGAAGCTCGCTGAGCGTCGGCGGCCTGATCAAGCACACCGCGTTCACGGAAGACGGCTGGATCGACATCCTTCTCCAGAGGCCCGCGAAGCCGATGGAGGAGGCGATGAAGGACTACCAAGCCGGCTACGTGATGGCTGACGACGAGACGCTCGAAGACGTCTTCGCGCGCTACGACGAGGTCGCCCGCCGCACCGCGGACGTCATCGCCGGCATCGCCGACCTGGGCCAGCCGGTCCCGGTGCCGAAAGGCGTGCCTTGGTACCCGCAGGACGTCGACGCCTGGTCGGTCCGCTGGGTGCTGTTCCACCTCATCGAGGAGACCGCGCGGCACGCCGGGCACGCCGACATCATCCGCGAGCACATCGACGGCGCGACGGCGATCCCGCTGATGGCCGCCGCTGAAGGCTGGCCGGAGACGCCCTGGCTCAAGCCGTGGTCGCCCGCCGAGACCGTCTAGAACAACGTGGGTTCGTCCGCCAAAGCGCCTTCGATGACCAGCATCCGGCGCTTGGTGGCGACTCCGCCGCGCGCGGAGAATCCGCCGTCCTTGCCGCCGGCGGCGAGCACTCGGTGGCACGGCACGATGATCGGGAACGGATTCCGGCCCATCGCCTGACCCACGGCCTGCGCCCCACCGGGCATGCCGAGGATGTTCGCGATGTCGCCGTAGGTCAGCGTCTTGCCCGCGGGAATCGTGCGGATGAACTCGTACACCCTGTGATGGAAGTCCGGTACTCCTTCGTAGTCGAGGCCGACCTCGGTGAGGTCCGTGCGTTTGCCGTCCATCAACGAGACGATCCCGTCGATCGCGCGCTGGACTTCGCCCGGCGGCATGGCTTCGGTCGCTTCGGGAAGGCGCGCGGTCAGTCGCGCCCTCGTCTTTTCTTCACTGCCCTCCGGCAGCTGGACCGCGATGACCCCGCGTTCGTTCCACGCGATGCCGCAATCGCCGATCACGGTGCCGAACACGGCGTAGCCCTGTGCCGTCATGAGGTCCAGGGTACGAGCCGGGACCGACAGTTTCGGCCACGCCGCTTTTCGGGGGAGACTTCCCTGCCGCGGTGCCGCCGGGGCGGCGGCTGCGATAGGACTATGGGCATGAGCGACCTCGTGCTTGATCACCTCGTCTACGCCGGGCCGGATCTCGAAGAGGCTGTCGCGCGTGTCGCCGATCTGACCGGTGTCACGCCCGTACGCGGTGGCAGGCACGTCGGGCTCGGCACGGCCAACTATCTCGCCGATCTCGGTGCCGGCGCTTACCTCGAGGTGGTCGGACCCGACCCGGACCAACCCGAGCACGTCGGACCGCGGCCGTTCGGTATCGACGAACTGACCGCGCCGGCACTGGTCACCTGGGCCGCGCGGGCGCAGGGCATCGACGACGCGATCGCCGAAGCACGTGAGCGTGTTACGACCCGGGAGAGGCGTTCGAGATGTCGCGCGCCACCGACGACGGCGAACTGCTGAACTGGCGTCTCACCGGCGCCGGCGGCCTCGAAGGGCTCGCGCCCTTTCTCATCGACTGGGGGAGCACCCCGCATCCGACGACGCGGGGACTCCCGTCGATCCCATTGCTCCTGGTCACCGGTGTCCACCCCGAGCCCGCCACGGTGGAAACCGCGGTCCGCGCGCTCGGGATGGACATGCTCGTCCGGCGGGACACGAAGCCCGGCCTGGTGGCCGTGCTGGCGAACTCAGCGGGGAAGCAGGTCACGCTGAGCTGACGGGGTCACGACCGTGCCCTCGCGCCAGCCGTTGGTCATCGGCAGCCGCCGGTCTCGCCCGAACGCCTTGAACGTGATCTTGGTGCCCGGCGGGTACTGGCGGCGCTTGTACTCGGCCTTGTCGACCATGCGCACCACCCGATCGATGGTCTCCGGTTCGAAGCCCGCGTCCACCAGGTCGACGTAGCCGCGGTCGCCCTCGATGTAGTCGTCGAGGATGTCGTCGAGCATCAGGTAGTCGGGCAGCGAGTCGCTGTCCAGCTGACCGGGTCGCAGCTCGGCCGACGGCGGCTTGGTGATCGAGTTCTCCGGGATCGGCGGGGTTTCGCCGTTCTTCTCGGCTTCCGCGTTGCGCCATTTGGCCAGGTGCCAGACGTGTGTCTTGAACAGGTCCTTGATCGGCGCGAAGGCCCCGACGGCGTCACCGTAGATCGTCGAGTAGCCGACGGCGAGTTCGGTCTTGTTGCCGGTCGCGAGCACCAGATGACCGTCCTGATTGGACAGGGCCATCAGCAGCATGCCGCGGACGCGGGCCTGGATGTTCTCCTCGGCGAGACCGGTCAGCTGAAGCTGATCGACATAGACCTTGACCATGTCCGCGATCGGCTCGACGCGGTAGTGCGCGCCGATGCGGCGGGCGAGGTCTTCGGCGTCGCCCTTCGAGTGCTCCGAGGAGTACTCCGAAGGCATCGAGACGCCGTAGACGTTGTCGCCGCCGAGCGCGTCGGCGGCCAGCGCCGCCACGACCGCGGAGTCGATGCCGCCGGAGAATCCGAACGTCACCGACGAGAAGCCGTTTTTGTGCACGTAGTCACGCAGGCCGACGACGAGCGCGTGCCACACCTCGGCTTCGTCCGACAGCGGCTCGCTGATCGCGGATTCGTTGCTCGGGGTGTACGCCGGAACCGGGTCCTCGCCGAGTACGTGGCGCTTGACCCGCAGACCCTCGAACTCGCCCTCGGCGGTGTGCCCGCCCGCGACGAGGTCCGTGTCGACGATGAGCAGGTGCTCGACGAACTGCGGCGCGCGGGCCAGCAGGCGACCGTCCGCGCCGACCACGATCGAATCGCCGTCGAAGACGAGGTCGTCCTGACCGCCGATCTGGTTCGTGTACACCAGCGGCGCTCCGGCCTCGGCCGCGCGGCGCGCGATGAGCGGCAGGCGGATGTCGTCCTTCGCACGCTCGTAGGGCGAAGCGTTGGGCGCGACCACGAGGTCCACCCCGGCCTTGCCCAGCGCGGAGATCGGGCCGCCGTCCTGCCAGACGTCCTCGCAGATCACCATGCCGACGTCGACGCCGTGGAAGCGGACGACCTCGAGGTCATGGCCCGGCTTGAACCAGCGGTGCTCGTCGAAGACGCCGTAATTGGGCAGGTGGTGCTTGAACTGGCGGGCGACCACTTCACCGCGATACAGCGCGGCCGCCGCGTCGCGCGCGCCGGTCTCGTCCAGGTCGAGATACCCGATGTAGGTGAGCACTTCGCCGCATCCGGCGTCTTCGAGCCGCCGGGCGAGCGCTTCGACCATCTGCTTCGAGGCGGAGGCGAAGGTCGGGCGGAGCGAGAGGTCCTCGACGGGGTAACCGGTGAGGGACATCTCCGGGAAGACCACGATGTGGGCGCCTGCTTCGGCGGCCTTGCGAGTCCACTCGACGGTGAGCTCGGCGTTGCCCTCGAGATCCCCGACGGTGGTGTTGACCTGGGCCAGTGCGATGCGCAGTTGCGGCATGCCGTCATTCTCACTCATACGTGCTCAGGGGGACGAGCGGATGTGCCGAATCGCCCACCTGTGTCAGCGCCCGCGGGATCACATCCGGATCGCCAGCCAGATCGCCGCCGCCAGCGGCAGCAGCGCGACCACGACCGAGAACAGAAGCTGGCCGGTGAGCAGCGCGCCGACGCGCAGCCGCAGCCGGTCCATGTCCTCGTCGGTCTCAGGGAAGAACCTCGTGCCCGACCAGATCGCCACGGCCAGGACCGCCCAGAACGAGAGCACGCCGATCGCGAGGATCACCACCCGTGCTGTTCCTCGCCCGCCACCGCCGAGCAGGCCGTCCAGCGCCAGGAACTCGGCCGCCACTCCCAAGGCGAGCGAGAGGAGCACGATCATGCTGTAGGTGAGTCGCGCCGCTCCGAGTTTCACCTTTTCGCGGTCTTCCTTGCGCTCCGCCGGACGTTGCGTCAGGACGAAGGCGAGCAGCAGAGCGGGAATGACTTGGGCGGTGGTCGCCCAGAACTCCGTGGTGATCGGCACGGGGGAAGGATGCCGCAGCCCGCGTCGCGAAAAGAGAGCAGGGGACCTTTGCTGTCGCTCTCCAAAAGAGAGTGATAGCAAAGGTCCCCCGCTTCCCGATCGGGACCGCGCGGCTACTTCCGCTTGATCATGCTCCGCACCTTCTTGATGGTCTGCTCGAAGTCGGAGTCGAACGGGTTGTCGTGCACCAGGTAGGTCCACGTCGTGTTCGCCCGCCGCACTCCCGCGTCACCGAGGTCGATCCCGTTCTCGGTGATCTCGGCTTCTTCGAGCGTCTTCGCCGCCCGCTCGGCCGCCTCCGGGATGATCTTGTGGAACTCGGGGATCGCCGCGCGGTGGAACTCGTCGATCGGCGTCTCCCGCGCCAGCGCCCGCAGGTGGATGCTCTCCCGCACGTCGGTCAGGAACGCCAGGTGATCCGACCACAGCTGGTCGATGTGGAACAGCAGCACCTCGCGGCTCAGCTGCTCGACCTTCGCCTCGTCGTCGACAGCCTCCGAGAGCTCTTTGAACTTCTCCGGGTGCGCCTTCTCCAGCACCTCCGCCGCGTGCGCTGTGCGCAGCACCGTGTCCCGGTGCGCGAGCAGCTCGCCACGCTGCCGCTCGATCAGCCGCGTGTAGCGCCACGTGTTCCGGTGGATCTCCAGGTCGACACCCTCGGCGACACGCTGCGCGTGGTTGATCTGCCGCAGCGCCGCCGAGTCGGTGATCTCGCCGCTGCCCACGTCGGAGCTGATGCCCTCGGGGATGTCCGGCGCGTTCGACAGCACGAGTTCGTCGTTCAAGCTGGCGAAGAACACCGCGCTGCCCGGGTCGCCTTGCCGCCCGGACCGGCCGCGCAGCTGGCCGTCCAGCCGGCTCGACGGGTACCGGGCGGTGCCGATCACGTGCAGGCCGCCCAGTTCGACGACATCGTCGCGGCCGTCGCCGTCCTTGCCACCCAGCCGGATGTCGGTACCGCGACCGGCCATCTGGGTCGAAACGGTGACCGCGCCCTTCTTGCCGGCGTCGGCGATGATCTCGGCTTCCTCGGCGTCGTTGCGCGCGTTCAGCACGACGCATTCGAGCTCGATCTTGGCCAGCTTCTCGGCCAGCTCCTCGGATTCGGCGACGTCCTGGGTGCCGACGAGGATCGGCCGCCCGCTCTCGTGCACCCGCCGGATCTCCTCCTCGATCGCGCGCAGCTTCTGCGACGGCGACCCGAAGATCCGGTCCTCCTGGTCTTCGCGGACGTTCGGCGTGTTCGGCGGGATGACCGCGACCTCGAGCTCGTAGAACTCGCGCAGCTGCTCGGCGACCGCGACCGCGGTACCGGTCATGCCCGCGACCTCGGGGTAGCGCGCGAGCAGCGCCTGCACGGTGATCGAGTCGAGGATCTCGCCCCGGTCGGTCGCCTTGACCTGCTCTTTCGCCTCGACGGCGGCCTGGAGACCGTCCGGCCAGCGCTGCAGTTCGGCGACCCGGCCGCGCGCGGCGTTGATCAGCTGCACCTTGCCGTCGCGTACGAGGTAGTCGACGTCGCGGGTGAGCAGCGCGTGCGCGTGCAGCGCCACGTTCACTGCGGGCAGCCGGTCCGAGCCGGTGTCGTCGTAGAGGTTGATGTCGTCACCGAGAGCCTTCTCGACCACCGAGGCGCCCGCCTTGGTCAACCAGGCGTTGCGGCCGTCGGCGTCGGTCTCGTAGTGCAGCCCGAGCCGCAGACGCCGGACGATGTTCGCGACCTCTTCATCGGCGTCGGTGTGGTCGATCGACCCCGCCATCACCAGCGGCACGCGGGCCTCGTCGACCAGCACGGAGTCCGCCTCGTCGACGATCGCCACCTCGGGCTTTCGCTGGACCAGGTCCTCTTCGCGGGTCACCAGGCGGTCGCGCAAAACGTCGAAGCCGATCTCGCTGACGGCGCCGTACGTGACTTCCTTCGCGTAGGCCTCGCGACGCTCGTCGCGGGAGTGAGCGGGCTCGATCCAGCCGACGGAGACGCCGAGCAGGTCGTAGATCGGGCCCATCCACTCCGCGTCACGGCGGGCGAGGTAGTCGTTCACCGTGACGACGTGGACGTGCTTGCCGCGCAGCGCGTACCCGGCGCCCGCCAGCGCACCGGCCAGCGTCTTGCCTTCACCGGTCTCCATCTGCACGATATGCCCGCTGAGCAGGCCCATCGTGCCCAGCAGCTGGACGTCGAAGGCGCGCTCGCCGAGGGCACGCCGAGCGGCCTCACGGCCGAGCGCGCACACCTCGACCAGCTGGTCGTTGCCGAAGGACGTGGCGTCCCGAAGCTTGCCGGCCCGGTCTGTCAGCTCCTCGTCGGAGAGCTTCTCCAACTCGGGCTCGAGCTTCTCGATGGCCGGCAGCAGCGCTTCGTAGCGGGTCAGCTCGACGCTGCCCGGCCGCTGGATGATCCGGCGCAGCTTCTTGCCCACCCGGCTGATCAGTGCTGCCACCCCTGTGCTCCCGTCTGTTCTTCTGCCGTCCGCACCCGTATCACCAACGCAGTGGTGGTGCGGCCGAGTTCCACGGCCGATGGCACGATCCAACCGTGTCCACTCATGTCAGCGCCAGGTCCCGTGCCCGTCGATTCGCCGCGATCACGCTGTCCGGCCTGCTCGCCGTCACTTTCGCCGCGTGCTCGTCGGGAGAGGGTAGAACCCAGCCGCCGCCTCCGGCCACCGAGTCGCACGCTCCGTCCGGACCGGTGCCCGCAGGACTCGAGAAGTTCTACGGACAGAGTCTGACCTGGGCCGACTGTGCACCCTACGCGACATCCGATGACGCAAAAGCGGCGTTTCGAGTGAAGGGCGCACAGTGTGCCCGGCTGACCGTCCCGCTCGACTACGCGAAGCCTGAAGGCGACTCGATCACGCTCGGCCTGCTGCGCCGGAAGGCGCTGGAAACCGACGAAAGGATTGGGGCGCTCGTGGTCAATCCCGGCGGCCCCGGTGCCTCCGGGATGGCGGCCGCGGCCGGTCTCGCCTCCCGGACGGCCACGAACGAGCTGGGCAAACGCTTCGACATGGTCGGTTTCGACCCGCGGGGCATCGGTGCGAGCGAGCCGCAGATCCGCTGCCTGACCGATGCCGAACGTGATGCGGACCGGGCGGACGACAGCGAAACCGACGGGTCACCCGAGGGAGTGAAAAAGCAGGAGGCCGAGGCCCAGGACTTCGCGGCCAAATGCGCCCAGCGGACCGAACACGGCCCCGCGATGCTCGCGAACGTGGGTACGCGGGACGTCGTCAAGGACATGGACATCCTGCGCTCGGTCCTCGGCGAACCGAAACTGAACTACCTCGGCTACTCCTACGGGACGCGGATCGGATCCGCCTACGCGGAGGCCTTCCCGGCGAATGTCCGCGCGCTGGTGCTCGACGGGGCCGTCGACCCGGAGCAGGACTCGGTGGAGTCGCTGGTCGGGCAGGGAGAGGGCTTCGGCAAGGCGTTCGAAGAGTTCTCGAACTGGTGTGCCGCGCGCGAGGACTGCGCGCTGGGACGTGATGCCGCCGGCGTGACGAAGGCGTTCCAGGACCTGGTGCGGCCGCTGATCGACTTCCCGGTTCCGGTCTCCGACGGCCGGAAACTGTCGTACGAGGACGCGACGACAGGCGTGATACAGGCCCTCTACCAGGAAGACCTCTGGGAACCGCTGAACACCGCGCTCAACGATCTGAAGCGCCAGCGCGGCGACGGCCTGGAGAAGCTGGCCGACCTGTACAACGAACGCGGCGCCGATGGCCGCTACGGGACGACGCAGGACGCTTTCGTCGCGATCCGGTGCGTCGACGACCCGCGGGTCACCGATCCGGCGAAGCTCCTCGACGCGCAGAAGCGGTACGCGGAGGCGGCGCCGTTCCTCGACGACGGCAAGCCGGACGGTTCCGCGCGCGACGCCTGCGCTTTCTGGCCGGTGCCGAACACCTCGGAGCCACACCAGCCCAACGTCGAAGGCCTGCCGAAGACGCTGGTCATCTCGACGACGAACGACCCGGCGACCCCCTACCAGGCGGGCGTCAACCTCGCGAAGGCGATCAAGGGAGCTTTGCTGACGTTCGAGGGCAACCAGCACACGGTGTTCCTCCAGGGCGTCTCGTGCGTCGACCAGATCGGCATCAAATACCTGGTGGACGGCGCCCTGCCGGACGAGGGCACCCGCTGCACCGCCAAGTGACGAGGCGATAGCAAAGGTCCCTTGCTTCTCCCGCCGCACCGGCAGGGGAAGCAAGGGACCTTTGCTATCGCCGCACCCGCTGACCAGGCATTTCCCGCCCAGGGAGAGCAGGGGACCTTTGCTATCGCCCGTCCCCGACGACCACCGCGTTATGCCTGGTCAACGCCAACTCCAGCATCACCGCGAAGTCCTGCGGACTCGTCGGCGGCACCTGCAGCCACACCCGCACCAGCCGCCGCGGCTCGTCCTTCGAAATCCACAGCTTCACGAACACGTCCGACTTGATCTCCGGCACGATCCCGCCGATCACCGCGGCCGGCACCTTCGCACCGATCCGGAACGAGTCGGTGTCCTGCACCCGCTCCCACCGCTCGCCCCGCAGCTCGGTCGCCCCGGTCAGCAGCCGCCGCAGCCCACCGTCGGCCCCGAGCATCGCCTGCGGCGTATAGGCCGCCGAAGCCGGAATCACCCGCTCCCCGTCAGGCCCGCTCAGCGTGATCTCCGAGCCGGACAGCCGGTACTCGACTTTCACCCGTTCGAAGTCGTCCTGCAGGTCGGCGTTACCGGCCGCGCCGCTCTCGACGCTGACCTCGCCATCGAGTCCGCGTACCGGCAGCCCAGTGACGACGCCGTTCACCCCGAGCGTGAACCGCACGCTGCGCAATGAGACGAGGGAGTCGGCCGCCGCGCTCACGAATTCCTGGGCAGGGGGCAACGGGGGCGACCCCGCACAGCCGCCGATGAGCCCGATCGTGAGCAGCAGCGCCGGCACGAGGTGACGGCAGCGCATGGCCAGAGCCTATGTCCTTGGCCCGAATCTTTCGCACAGTGTCCTTCCGGCCGCTTCCGCTGGGGGCCGACGGCGATGACGCTGTACCCGTGCAACCTGAGACCCGACTCCACCGCGCGTGGTTCGTCGCCGCAGCCGCGTTCATCGCCCTGCTCGCCGCCGCCGGCTTCCGCGCGGCCCCCGGCGTGCTCATCGACCCGCTTCACAACGAGTTCGGCTGGTCGCGCGCGACGATCGCGTCGGCCGTCTCCGTGAACCTCGTGCTCTACGGCCTCTTCTCGCCCTTCGCGGCAGCTCTCATGGAGCGCTTCGGAATGCGACGCGTCGCTTCGACGGCGTTGTTCGTCGTCGCGATCGGCGCGGGCGGCACGGTGTTCATGAACGCGAGCTGGCAGCTCATCCTCTGCTGGGGTGTCCTGGTCGGCGTCGGTACCGGCTCGATGGCGATGAGTTTCGCCGCGACCGTCGCCGCCCGCTGGTTCGTCCGCAGCCGCGGCGTCGTCACCGGGGTCCTCACCGCGGCGGGCGCCACCGGCCAGCTGATCTTCCTCCCGATCGTCGCGAACCTCGCCATCGACGAAGGCTGGCGGACGGCGTCGCTCGTCATCGCCATCGCCGCCTTGGCCGTCGTCCCCGTCGTCCTTCTGGTGGTCCGCGATCACCCGTCCGATGTCGGAACGACCGCCTACGGCGCGGAGCCCGACGAAGTCGCACCCATCATTCGAACGGGTGGTTCGGCCCGTCGTGCGCTCTCGGTTCTCGGCTCGGCAGCGCGCACGAAGACGTTCTGGCTTCTCTCCGCCGGGTTCGCGATCTGCGGAGCCACGACCAACGGCCTGGTCAGCACCCATTTCGTCCCCGCCGCGCACGACCACGGCATGCCGCAGACCACCGCCGCCGGCCTGCTCGCCCTCGTCGGGATCTTCGACGTCGTCGGCACGATCGCCTCCGGCTGGCTCACCGACCGCGTGGACCCGCGCATCCTGCTCGGCGTCTACTACGCCCTTCGCGGCGTTTCGCTCGCCCTGCTCCCGCAGCTGTTGAGCGGCTCGGTGGAACCGAGCATGTGGGCGTTCATCGTCTTCTACGGTCTCGACTGGGTGGCGACGGTGCCGCCGACGGTCGCGCTCTGTGTCCGCCAGTACGGTGCCGCCGGGCCGATCGTCTTCGGCTGGGTTTTCGCCAGTCACCAGCTCGGCGCCGGTCTCGCGGCCTTCGGCGCCGGCGCGATCCGCGACTCTTCCGGCAGCTACGCGCTCGCTTGGTACATCGCCGCGGGCCTCGCCGTGCTCGCCTCGGTCGCTTCACTGTCGATCGCCAAGGCGGCCAAACCCGAACCGGTTCTGGTGGGGTGATCCACCACTTCCGCTCGATCGGCGCGTCGCGAAACATGTCGTTAACACGTTCTCGTTAGGGTGCGGCCATGGATCGCCAGCAGGAGTTCGTGCTCCGTACCTTGGAAGAGCGCGACATCCGTTTCGTCAGGCTCTGGTTCACGGATGTGCTGGGCTTCCTCAAGTCCGTCGCGGTGGCGCCCGCCGAGCTCGAGGGCGCCTTCAGCGAGGGGATCGGCTTCGACGGATCGGCCATCGAAGGGTTCGCGCGCGTCTACGAATCCGACATGGTCGCGAAGCCCGACCCGGCCACGTTCCAGGTCCTGCCCTGGGAGACCCCAGACGGGGGCCCGTACTCGGCGCGCATGTTCTGCGACATCGCGATGCCGGACGGCTCCCCGTCCTGGGCGGACCCCCGGCACGTCCTGCGCAGGCAGCTCTCGAAGGCGGGCGAAGCGGGTTTCACCTGCTACGTCCATCCCGAGATCGAGTTCTTCCTGCTCGCCAGCCTGCCGGACGACGGCAGCGAGCCCGAGCCCGCGGACAACGGCGGGTACTTCGACCAGGCCAGCCACGCGACGGCGACGCACTTCCGCCGCCACGCCATCGAGACGCTCGAGGCGATGGGGATCTCGGTCGAGTTCAGCCACCACGAGGGCGCGCCCGGCCAGCAGGAGATCGACCTCCGGTACGCCGACGCGCTGACCATGGCCGACAACGTGATGACCTTCCGCTACGTCGTCAAGGAGGTCGCGCTCACCCAGGGGGTCCGCGCGACCTTCATGCCGAAGCCGTTCACCAACCAGCCGGGTTCGGGCATGCACACCCACGTGAGCCTGTTCGAGGGCGATCGCAACGCCTTCTACGACGCGGAAGACCCGTACGAGTTGTCCGCGACGGGCAAGGCCTTCGTGGCGGGGCTGCTGCACCACGCGAAGGAGATCTCGGCGGTCACCAACCAGTGGGTGAACTCCTACAAACGGCTGATCAGCGGCAGCGAGGCCCCGACGACCGTTTCGTGGGGCCGCGCCAACCGCTCCGCGCTGGTCCGGGTGCCGATGTACTCGCCCGGTAAGGCGTCGTCACGCCGCGTGGAGATCCGCACGCTCGACTCCGCCTGCAACCCCTACCTGGCTTATTCGGTCATCCTGGCCGCCGGCCTCAAGGGCATCGAGAAGGGCTACGAGCTGCCGCCTCCCGCCGAGGACAACATCTGGCAGCTCTCGGACGCCGAGCGCCGCGCGGCCGGATACGCCCAGCTCCCACAGAACCTCGGCGAGGCGTTGGCCGAAATGGAGAAATCGGAACTTCTGCCCGAAGCGCTCGGAGAGCACGTTTACGACTTCTTCCTCCGCAACAAACGTGTTGAATGGGATAACTACCGCAGCGCGGTGACCCCGTATGAGCTGCGGACCCTGCTTCCGGTTCTCTAGACGAGGGAGACCTGATGGTGCGGCGACCGGTGTTCAGAGTTCTGACGACCTTGGTCGCCGCGACCATCGCGGTGGGTGCCGCACCAGCGGCATCCGCCTCCGGCAAACCTCTCGATCTCGACGCCGCCGACATCCCCGCGCTCCAGGCTCGGATGTCCTCCGGACGGCTGACCGCGGTCGGCCTGACCTCGGCTTATCTCGATCGCATCCACAAGGTCGACAGGACCGTGAACGCGGTCATCGCGGTCAATCCGACCGCCATCGCGCAAGCCGCGGAGAGTGACTTCCGGCGTCGCGCCGGCAAGACCCGAGGGCCGCTGGACGGCATCCCCGTCCTGGTGAAGGACAACGTCGACACCCGGTCGCAGCAGACGACGGCGGGTTCGCGGGCGCTGCGCAGCAAGCCCGCGAAGGACGCGACCTTGATCCGTCGCCTGCGTGACGCGGGCGCGGTCGTCCTCGGCAAGGCGAACCTCTCCGAGTGGGCGAACTTCCGCGCCGCCAAACCGACTTCCGGCTGGTCGGGCGTCGGTGGGCAGACGAACAACCCGTACGTGCTCGACCGCAACCCTTGTGGGTCGTCCGCCGGATCCGCCGCGGGGATCGCTTCGTCGCTCGCCCAGGTCGCGATCGGCAGCGAGACCGACGGCTCGATCGTCTGCCCGGCGGGCATGACCTCGACAGTGGGGCACAAACCGAGCCTCGGCCTGGTCAGCCGCACCGGCGTGGTGCCGATCTCGGCCGAACAGGACACCGCGGGCCCGATGGCCAGGCACGTCGTCGACGTCGCGCTCACCCTGTCCGCGCTCCAAGGCCGCGATCCGAGCGACCCGGCCACCGGCACGTACCCGCCGAACCAGCCGACCGACTACGCCGCGCACCTGCGGCCCGGCGTGCTGAAGGGCTCCCGGATCGGGCTCTGGCGGTTGCCGGTACTCGGCCCGGACGTGGACGCGGTCATGACGCGGACCAGGAATTCCCTGGTCAAGGCAGGCGCCGAAGTCGTCGAGGTGACGCCGCCGTACCAGGCCAGGATCGGTGAACTGGAGTTCCCGGCGCTGCTCACCGAGTTCCACCGGGACATCGATCGCTACCTGGCCACGCGCCCGGAAGGCCCGCGTGACCTCGCCGCGCTGATCGCCTACAACCGGTCCGACCCGCTGGAGCAGACCTGCTTCGCCGGGCAGGAACTCTTCGAACAGGCACTCGTCGCGCCCGGCCCGTCCGATCCCGGCTACCTGGCCAACCGTCGCGAGCTGACCGATCTGGCGAAACGCTCGATAGACGAGACCCTCGCCGAGCACCGCCTCGACGCGATCGCCGCGCCCACGAACCCGCCTGCCTGGAAGACCGACTGCAAGACCGGCGACAACGACGTGATCCCGTCGTCGACGCCGGCCGCGGTCTCGGGATACCCCGCGGTGACCGTGCCCGCCGGTTTCGTCGGCGAGCTCCCGGTGGGGGTCTCGTTCATGGCGGGGCAGTGGACGGACGCCCGAGTGCTCGCCTACGCGGCCGACTTCGAGCGCGTCGTCCCCGCCCGCAAACCGCCTCGCTACCTGAAGACCGTCGGATGACGGGGGTTCATACCGGCTGACCTGCGGCGATGTCCTTAAGTGACCCCCCTGTTTTCGGGGGGTTCCGGGGCATGTAATCTTCTCTTCGTCGCCAAGAACACCGGGCCACCGGGGCCGAAAAGCCCCAGGCCAGGAACACGGGCCGAGCGGGTTGACACCGCGAACCGGACCAGGTAACGTTCAGCGTCGGCCCACGAGCGGCCGCCGACCCCCTACGACTAAGCCCGTAGGATTCGGCATGCTCGACCAAAAAGCTTGTGAATATCGCTTTGAAACAAAGCGTGTTGCTTGAGAACTCAACAGTGTGCTAGTGAACTAAGCCAGTAGAGCTTATGTATTAAGAACCTCGTTTGAGGTTCCTTTGAGTGCAAGTATTTATTTGCCTCGATCAAATTTGACATTGTTGGAGAGTTTGATCCTGGCTCAGGACGAACGCTGGCGGCGTGCTTAACACATGCAAGTCGAACGATGAAGCCTTCGGGTGGATTAGTGGCGAACGGGTGAGTAACACGTGGGCAATCTGCCCTGTACTTTGGGATAAGCCTGGGAAACTGGGTCTAATACCGGATATGACTGGATCTCGCATGGGGTTTGGTGGAAAGCTCCGGCGGTACAGGATGAGCCCGCGGCCTATCAGCTTGTTGGTGGGGTAATGGCCTACCAAGGCGACGACGGGTAGCCGG
>NZ_JBHRWK010000026.1:0-92670 GCF_042647925.1 Amycolatopsis speibonae | reverse complement strand
CATGTCCGCAGGCATCTGGCACAACTGGCAAACCGGCGTGACCAGCAAACGCTCACTCATCGCCTACGACCACTAACACCAACTTCACGGAATCAATCATCTAGACGATGGCGCCCGCGGCCTTGAGCCGTTCGAGGCCGTCGGCGTCCACCCCGAGTTCCGTGAGGACTTCGGCGGTGTCGCCGCCCTTGGGCCGCGGCGGTTCCGGCGTGTCGGCCGGCGTGCGGTCGAACCTCGGCGCGGGTGCGGGCTGCTTCATGCCACCGACGTCGACGAACGTGCCGCGCGCGACGTTGTGCGGATGCGACGGCGCCTCCCCCGGCGCGAGCACCGGCGTCAGGCACGCGTCGGTGCCCTCGGCCTTCGCGACCAGCTCGTCACGGGTGTGCTTCACGACGGCCTCGGCGACGATCTCGCGCAGCTTCGGCCACTCGTTCTTGTCGACGTGGACCGGGATCTGTTCGGGATCGAGGCCGAGCACCTTCACCAAGTCGCCCCAGAACCGCATCTCGATCGCGCCGATGGCGACGTACTTGCCGTCGGCGGTCTCATAGGTGTCGTAGAACGGCGCGCCGCCGTCGAGCATGTTCTCGCCGCGCCCGCCCGGCCACAGGCCGGAGTCCAGCAGCCCGTGCAGGCTGGTGGTCAGCAGCGCCGCGCCGTCCACCATGGACGCGTCGACCACCTGTCCCCGGCCGGACGACTGGCGTTCGAACAGTGCCGCCAGCACCCCCATCGCGAGCAGGAGGCCACCGCCGCCGAAGTCGCCGACGAGGTTGAGCGGCACCACCGGCCGCTGCCCGGCGTGCCCGATGGGTTCGAGCGCGCCGGAGATGCCGAGATAGTTGATGTCGTGCCCGGCGACGGTCGCCAGCGGACCGTCCTGGCCGTAGCCGGTCATCCGGCCGTAGACCAGCCGCGGGTTGCGGGCATGGACCTGCTCCGGCCCGATCCCCATCCGCTCCGCGACGCCCGGACGGAAACCCTCGATGAGTACGTCGGCGTCGTCGGCGAGTTTCAGCACCAGTTCGACCCCCTCAGGGGTCTTGGTGTTGATCCCGATCGACCGCCTGCCCCTGGCGAGCGGATCGTTCGGGAAGCCGATGACGTCGTTGCCCGGTGTCGCCCGGTCGATCCGGACGACCTCCGCGCCGAGATCGGCGAGGATCGTGCAGGCGAACGGCGCCGGGGCGAGCCCGGCCAGTTCGACGACCTTGAGCCCGCTCAGCGGACCGGCCTTCTTCGCCACGTCTTTCCTTTCTGCGCCAACGGTTTCTCAGAGCGTTCGGGAGATGATTTCCTTCATGATCTCGCTGGTGCCGCCGAAGATCCGGGAGATCCGGATGTCGGCCCACGCGCGGGCGATCGGGTACTCGGACATGTAGCCGTAGCCGCCGAAGAGCTGCAGGCAGTCGTCGACGACCTTGTTGACCCGTTCGGTGGTCCACAGCTTCGCCATCGCCGCGCCCTGCACGTCGAGTTCCTTGCGCAGATGCCGTTCGATGCACTGGTCGAGGTACGCGCGCGACACCGCGGCTTCGGTGGCGGCCTCGGCGAGTTTGAACTTCGTGTTCTGGAAGTTGTAGATCGGACGGCCGAACGCCTGGCGGTCCTTGGTGTAGGCGATGGTCTGGTCGATCGCGGCCTCCATCCCGGCGACCGCGGTGACGGCGATGATCAGCCGTTCCTGCGGCAGCTGCTGCATGAGCTGGATGAAGCCGAGGCCTTCCTGGTCACCGAGGAGGTTGGCGACGGGCACCCGGACGTCGTCGAAGTTCAGCTCCGCGGTGTCCTGGCCCTTGAGCCCGATCTTGTCGAGGACGCGGCCGCGGCTGAAGCCCGGGGTGTCGGTCTCGACGGCGATCAGGGAGACCCCTTGCGCGCCCGCGTCCGGGTCGGTCTTCACCGCCACGACGACGAGATCGGCGTGGAAACCGTTGGTGATGAACGTCTTCGCGCCGTTGATCACGTAGTGGTCGCCGTCGCGTACCGCGCGGGTCTTGATGCTCTGCAGATCCGAACCCGTCCCGGGCTCGGTCATCGCGACGGCGCCGACCATCTCGCAGGAGGCGAACTTCGGCAGCCACTCCCGCTTCTTCTCCTCGTTGGCGTATTCCAGCAGGTAGTGCGCCACGATTCCATTGTGGACGGTGACGCCCCACGCGCTGTCGCCGGAACGGGCCTGCTCTTCGTAGAGCACGGCCTCGTGGGCGAACGTGCCGCCGCCACCGCCGTACTCCTCCGGGATGGACAGTGCCAGCAGGCCGACCTCGCCCGCCTTCGTCCACAGCTCGCGGTCGACCTTCTTCTCCGCCGCCCAGCGCTCCTGGTTCGGGGCGAGTTCCTTCTGGCAGAAGGTCCGGGCGAGGTCCCGGAGGTCTTCGAGCTCCGTCGTGCTCCACGAACTCTTCTGGATCTGCAAGGGCACGGCCAACGCCTCCTGATCGGACCTGGAAAACATGACGCTTAGGATGTAAGTTCCAAGCGGAATGTACATCCGTACCGAGCTGCACGTAAAGGGGGTCAGGTCCGGTGAGCGTGATCGGCAGGACCCACCGCACCCAGGCCGAGCGGCGCGAGCAGACCCGCACCGCCCTGCTCGACGCGACCATCGACTGCCTGGTCGACCTCGGCTACGCGCGCACCTCGGTCCAGGAGATCTGCGCCCGCGCCGGGGTCTCGAAGGGCGCCGTGCAACATCACTTCTCCGCGAAGGCCGAACTCATGGCCGCCGCCGTCGAGCATCTGACGGAGAAGCTGCGAGGACGGCTCGCGACGTCGATCTCGGCACTCCCCGGCGGCGCTTCGGGGGTCGCGGCGGCGATCGACCTGCTGTGGGAGGGCTACTCGGGCACGCTGTCCACGGCCGCCACGGAGCTGTGGGTCGCGGCGCGGACCGACCCCGAACTGCGTGAGGCGATCCGCCCGGTCGACAAGGCCTTGGGCCGCTCGACGCTGGAACACATCACCGCGGTCGCCGGGGACCTGCCGAAGGAACGCGCGGAGATCCTGTTCTGGCTGACCGTGAACCTCACCCGCGGGCTGGCGCTGGACGCCGAACTCGGTGGCGATCCGAAGCGACGGCGGCAATTGCTCGACGAATGGAAGCGCGTCGCGGTGATGTTGTACGAGAACGCCGCCCCGTAGGCTTTCGGGCCATGGGGAGATCGATGGCGTTCGCCGTACTGACCACGGCCGTTCTCGCACTGACGGGCTGCACGGCCACGCCGCCACCCGCTCCGGCACCTCCGCCTTCGGGACCCTTGACACTGAGCGAAGCGCTCGGCGATCCCACGACCGTGGACTTCTGCGGCCTGCTGGACTTCCCCGAAATCGAGAAGACCCAGCGGCTGGAATCCACGCCGACGCCCAGCATGGGCGCCTGCTCGTTCCAGGCCGGGAACGCCCTGATCAGTTTCGGCTTCCCGGAAGACCGGGCGAAAGAACGTCTCGCCGCCGCCACCCCGGTCGGCGAACCGGCACTCCCCCGCGGCTTGCGCCTGGTCCGCGCGGACCTCCAAGGCCAGCCGGTGCTCCATCTGCTCTTCGCCGACGACTCCTCGTTGCGCGTCGGCACGTTCTTCGGATCCCGTGAAGCAACCGGATCCCCGGCGCTCGACGTGGCGACGAAAACCGCGGAAAGCGCCGCCCGCGCTCTCGCGGCGGGCAAACAGGCGAACCATCTCGACTACCTCGGAAAATCACTGGCACGCCTCGACGCCTGCTCCGCTTTGTGGTCCGACGCCGAGGTGTCCGCCCGGCTGGGCACCGCGGTCTCCGGGAAGGGTGATCTGTCCCGGCACCAATGCCTGTGGAGCGAACCGAACGGGGAACGGCTCGTCCGGCTGGAGTTCGGCCTCGGCCCGCGTCCGAAGGCCTCGGCCGCGGTCGCCGAAGAAACGCTGGCCGGGCGCAAATCCTTCGTGCAAGAGGTCTCCGGCGGTTGCACGGTGCTCACCGGCCACATCGGCGGCCCGGGCGCCCTCGCGGACAAGGTCGAGCACGCCGTTCTCGCCGTGCAGGCACCGGACGCGTGCGGCATCGCCAGGGAGCTGGCCGCGGTCGCCTGGCCGAAACTTCCGGCTTAGGCGCAGCCGATTCGCGGAACACCGCGTAGCACGCGAGAAAGGCCTTGACCAGAGCACAGGTGACACTTATCTCGACGGCCGATCCGTGGTGGAATTCCTTGCTGGACAACAAAACCGGCGGAGGAGCCGACCATGAGCGCGCCGCAGCAGCAGCCGTACCAACCCACTGGCCCGTTCGGCGCAATGCAGCCCGTCCAAACTCCCGTCGTGGCCTCACGACCGCCGTCGGACGCGCGGCTCCCCCGGTTGTTCGCCGCGATGATGGGGGTTTTCGCCGGACTGCTGGTACTCGTCGCGACCTTTCTTCCGCAGTCGACCTATGAGCAGGTCTCCGACGGCAAGCCGGTGTCGAAGTTCGCCGAGACCGGCTGGACGCGGAGCTTCGACATCGCACCGTCGGCGGAGGAGAAGGAGTTCTACGACAAGACCCATGTCGCCCGCTACGGCATCCCGCTGTCCGCCGCCGCGCTGACGTTGTTCGCCGGGGCCGCGGTGGGTTTCGCCTCGTACCGGCGGAGTTCGGGTTCGCCCGCCGCGACGACGTCGAGGACGCTGCTGGTCGCCGGCGGGGCGGGGACCGCGATCGGCGTCTGGATGCTCGGCATGGACATCGCGGCGAGCCTGAGCTTCGGGCAGGACACCGGCCGGTTCGTCTCGCGCTACGGGACGGGGAGCGGATTCTGGATCCTGCTCGCGGGCGGGCTCGTGGCGTTGCTCACCATCGGGCTGGCGATCGTGGCCAACCGGCGTGAACCGGCGGCGCCCCAGCAGGCCCCTTACCCGGTCGCCTACACCCCTTACCCGCCCGCGGCCCCTCAGCAGCACTTTCCGCAGCAACCGCAGGCCTACGAACCGCCGTCACCGCCGACTCCGCCCGCGGGGTCGGCGTTGCAGCAGCAGGACATCCTGCGCCCGTCCCCCGACAATCCGCCCCAGCACGGCAATATGTGAAACTTATTCACGTCGTCGGTGGACAGTCTCCATACCGGCAGTATGCTGTACTCGTCGGTAACACCTGGGCTCTGCGTGGCGCTCCCGGCTCCACGCGGCATGGAACGGAGACGGCATGACGAGCACGACACCGGCGAGCGCGGGCCAGCACACCGGAGGACCGGCCACCATCGGCGGCCTCCCCGGCGCTCCGGCCGTGGCCAGGGCGGAACGGCTCGTGCGGCGGGTCGTGGGCGGGGCGGACTCGGCGCCGGTCCAGATGCGCGCCCCGTTCACCGGACAGCCGATCGCGACCCTCCCCCAGGCCACCGACGCCGACGTCCGTGCCGTGTTCGACCAGGCGCGGGAAGCACAGCGCTCGTGGGCCGAACGCCCGGTCGAAGACCGCCAGCGCATCCTGATCCGCCTGCACGACCTGGTCCTGAAGCGCCAGGAAGAGGCACTCGACCTCGTGCAGATCGAGGCGGGCAAAGCCCGGATGGACGCCTTCGACGAGGTCAGCGCCACCGCGCTCGTGGCCGCCTACTACGGCAAGCACAGCGCGAAGATCCTTTCGCCGCGTCGCGCCGCCGGGCTGATCCCGGTGCTGACGAAGGTCGGCGAACTCCGGCACCCCAAGGGCGTCGTCGGGATCATCTCGCCGTGGAACTACCCGCTCGCGCTGACCGCGATGGACGTCCTGCCCGCGCTCGCGGCGGGCAACGCCGTCGTGCAGAAGCCGGACAACCAGACCGCGCTTTCGGCGCTGTGGCTGCAGGAACTCGCCGAGGAGGCCGGGCTGCCCGCCGGTGTCTGGCAGATCGTGCTCGGCCGGGGTTCGCGAATCGGCGACGCACTGGTCGAGGAGTCGGACTATCTGTGCTTCACCGGATCCACGCCCACGGGCAAGGGCCTCGCCGCGAGGGTGGCGGAGCGGCTGACGAGCTACTCGCTGGAACTCGGCGGCAAGAACCCGATGATCGTCCTGCCCGACGCCGACGTCGCCAAGACCGCGACGGGCGCTGTCACCGCGTGCTTCTCCTCCGCGGGCCAGCTGTGCGTTTCGGTCGAACGGATCTACGTCCACGAGTCGATCCGCGAAGAGTTCACGCGGGCCTTCGTCGCCAAGACGGCCGCGCTGCGGCTCGGGGGCGCGCTGGACTACCAGGCGCAGATGGGCTCCCTGACCTCGGAAGACCAGCTGGCGACGGTGTCGGCGCACGTCGAGGACGCCCGGTCCAAGGGCGCGAAGGTGCTCACCGGCGGCAAGGCCCGGCCCGACCTCGGCCCGCTGTTCTACGAGCCGACCGTGCTCACCGACGTCACCGAGGACGTCAAGCTGTTCGCCGAGGAGACCTTCGGGCCGGTCGTGTCGATCTACGGTTATACCGACGTCACCGAGGCGATCGAGCGCGCGAACGACACGAAGTTCGGGCTGAACGCGAGCGTGTGGTCGCGCAACGGCCGGGCGGGCTGGGAGGTCGCGGCGCGGCTGAAGGCGGGAACCGTCAACGTCAACGAGGGCTTCGCGGCGACTTTCGGGACCGTGGGGCTGCCGATGGGCGGCATGAAGGAGTCCGGTGTCGGGCGCCGCAACGGTGCCGAAGGCCTGCTCAAGTACACCGAAGCCCAGGCGATCGCGGTGCAGCGCGGGATGCCGCTGCGCCCGGGGCGGGCCATCCCGCCGAAGCTGTGGGCGCGGAGCCTGAGCTTGAGCCTCAAGGCGCTTCGCCGCCTTCCGCGCCGCTGACCCGCGCTTTCCGTATGTCAGGAAAGGGTCGTTCAGGACGTTTTCTGTCCTGAACGACCCTTTCCTGACATTGGGGGAGGCTTCCGCGGCTAGGAAGAAGAGGTGGGCGCGGCCAGCAGGCCCCGGTCGTAGGCGATCGCGACGGCCTCGGCCCGGCGGCTCGCGCCGAGTTTCGCCATCACCCGCGAGAGATGGACGCTCACCGTCTTCTCGCTGATGTACAGCTCCTCGCCGACCTGCCGGTTGGTCCGGCCGAGCGCGACGCGCTCCAGCACGTCCCGTTCGCGGTCGGTGAGCGGGTCGACGACGTCGCGACGCGGAGCCGCGGGCGCCCCGGGAAGCTCGACACGCGCCCGGTGGCTGAGTTCCTGAACGGCTTCGCGCAGCGGGCACGCGCCCAGCCGATCGGCCACCGCGTGCGCGGCCAGCAGCTCCGACGTGGCGAGCGCGGTGTCACCGTCGGAAGCCAGCAGGGACTTCGCGTGCTGCAGGCGACACATGGCCTGCTCGTACACCGCGCCGTACCCGAACGCCTCGACGGCCCTCGCCCATAACGCCGGGTCGCCCGCGCCGCCCAGACAGCTGCCGAGCGCCTCCAGCCGGGCGAGCCAAGCCAGCGCCTCCGGACCCAGTGACACCGAACGCGGGATGCCGAGTTCGGCGCAGCGGCGCCCGTGGGCGAGCAGCTTCTCCCCCGCTTCCACGGCGGCCTCGACCGTCGCCAGATCCCCGCGCACCCGGGCCCCGGCCGCTTGCGCGACGGCGGCCGCGAGGCCGTGCACGCTGATCCGGATCCCGCCGAGCACCGCGGGCTCGACCTCTTCGAGCCAGTCGATCAGCTCGCGCGCCTGCCGGACCGCGCCCGCGTGGTCTCCCCGCCAGGACGCGAGCTGGATGGCGGCGTCCCCCGACGCGAGCGCGATCGAGTAATCCGCGCTCCAGTGCCGATGCAGGCTGGGCAGGATCTTGTCGGCGTCGGCGAATCGGCCCCGCGCGACGACGAACTGCGCCCAGATCCCCAGGAAACGCCCGGCGACGACGCTCGAGACACCTCGGGCGGCCCGGCCGGCGTCGTCGTCTTCCGGCCAGTCCCCGCTGACGTACCGCAGCATGAGGTGCTTGGTCCGCAGCTCGACCCCGAACGAACTCCAGGTCAGCCCGGTCTCCTTGGCGCGCGCGATGCCCTTGGCGTAGTACTTCAGCGCGGAATGGATCTCGGCCCTGTCGTCGTAGCTCAGCCCGAGGAAGTGCAGCGCCCGCAGTTCACCGTTGAGCGCGCCGGAATCCCTGGCCTTCCGCTCGGCCTGACGCAGCCGCTCCCGCGCCTGCTCGATGTCGCCCGCCGAATCGGCCAGCGTCCCGAGCGAGACCAGCGCCGCCGCCTCCGCCCCGCCCGCGCCGACGGCCTTGGCGTCGGCGACCGCGGCCAGCGCGCACTGCAGCGCCTCGTCGTGCCTGTCGGTCAGCCGCAGGATCCCCGCCCTGGTGGCGAGCACCCAGGCCCGCGCGGAACTCGCCTCGGTGTGTTCGACCAGTTCCCAGGCCTTGTCGATCGCCTCGACGACCTCGTCCAGCGTGCCGTCGACCGAAAGCAGCGCCTCCGCGTGCCGTCGCCAGACCTTGGCGGACCGCTCGCCGCCGGTGTCCGGGCCGAGTGCCTCCGTCGCGGACCGCGAATAGGCGACCGCCCGCTCCGGCTCCCCCGACGTGCTCGCGAAATACGACGCCTCGTGCAGGAGCCGGAGCTCGTCGACGTCCGACGGCCGGTCCGGCGCCGGCACGGCGTCCCAGATGGACAGTGCCTGCTCGACGTGCCGCAGCGCTGTCCCGGGCGCGCCCAGCTTCTCCGCCTCGTCCATCGCGCGCAGCAACGCGGCCAGCGCGGTGACGAAGTCCTTGCTTTCCAGGCTGTGGTGGGCGAGCCGCGCGTCCTGGCCCCGGCCCTGCGTCCGGGTGCGGATCCGCGTCGCGTACGCCGCGTGCATGCGCACCCGCTCCCCCGGCAGCAGATCGCCGTAGACCGCTTCCTGCAGCAGCGCGTGGCGGAAGGTGTAAAAACCGTTCTCGATCACCAGCACGTGGTGCTGCACCGCTTCGCGCAGTGCCTCGTCGAGTGCGAACTCGTCCAGCCCGGAGATCTCGGCGAGGGCGGCGTGCGCCACCGAGTCCCTGGCGACCGCGACCACGCGCAACACCCGGCGCGTGACCGGCGAAAGCTGTTCCACCCTGGCCAGAAGCACATCGGCCAGCCCGGAGGGGAGATCGCGGCAGTCCTTCGCGGACGCGAGCAGCTCCTCGACGAAGAACGGATTGCCCTCGGACCGGGAGACGATGTCGGCGATCATGTCCTGGCTGATCGGCTCGTCGGCCAAGGCCTCGACGAAAGCGCGCGAGTCTTCGGCGCCGAACGGTTTGACCTCGACACGTTCGACAGCGCCCAGCCGCACGACCTCGGAGAGCAGTGCCCGCAGCGGATGCCGCCGGTGGACGTCCTCCTCGCGATAGCTCGCCACCACCAGCAACCGCTGGTTGCGCAGCCTCGTCAGCAGGAAGGACAGCAGGTTCCGGGTGGAGCCGTCGGCCCAGTGCAGGTCCTCCAGCAGGATCACCACCGGCCGGCGCTGCGCGATGACGGTCAGCACCCCCAGTACCGCGTCGAACAGCTGGAGCTGGCCGAGGTCCTGTTCGGGCCCGAGCCGTTGCGTCGACACCTGTTCGCTCGCGGTGAGCTGACCGTCTTCGATGGCGGGGTACTCCTCCGCCTGCTGCATCTGCGGGAGCAACCTGCCCAGCGCCGGCCGGGCCCGGACCGCGGCGGTGACCGCGGGATCGGACGTCGTCGCCAACGGCGCCAGGGCCTCGGCGAACGGAAGATAAGGAAGACCGCCCTCATGGACGTCGATACAGCGCCCGGTCAGGACCAGGGCACCGGCGCCCGCGGTGAACTCACCGAGCGCGGTCAGGAGACGGGTCTTGCCGACACCGGCATCACCGGAGAGCAGCACCGCGCCGGCTTCGGCCCGTTCTGCACGGGCGAAGGCGGCGCGGAGTTGCCGCATCTCCTGAGTGCGGGCGACGATCGGGATTCCGGAGCCAAGACGGGGCACGAGGTGCATTCTTGCCTACCGGACCGACAACTTCGCCTGTGTTTTCGCCGAGAGCTTCATCGCACTCGACCTCTACCGGGTGATCTCGCCGCTGCGGGCGGGCACCTGTCCGGCCTCGCGGCGCTGCTGGGCGGGCACCTGGACCTCGGCGCGGCGCGCCCGGATCCGCTTGCTCGCCTGGCGGGCCCTGTCGACCCACACGCTGCGGCCCGCTCGCTGGAGCTCTTCCCTGCGGTACTCGACCTCGGCCAGTACCCCGGTGAGCAGAGCGTCGTTCATGTTCATCACTGTTTCCCCTTAGGAACTCACTGCCTTGTTGGTAGTGATGAGATTCGTCCTGAGGGGTGCCCTGCGGCATCGGGTGATCACCTACACCCGGACGTGATTCGACCCCTTACGCCGGCCCATCCCCTGCTCGGGGGGCGTAAGGGGTCGAGTTTCCTGGTCTAGCCGAGGGCCGGGCCGCCCGGGCGCACGGCGCCGAGCAGCCCGTGCCAAGCGTGCGGCGAGAGGCGGAAAGCACCTCCCTCAGGGTCCTTGGAGTCCCTCAGGGCGGCACCGGAACCGGTGAAGGCGACCTCGACGCAGTCGTTGCCGCCACCGCTGTGGCTGCTCTTGAACCACCGGGCCTGGGAAAGATCATCGTTGGGCGTCATGCTCCCCACTCCTTACTCGTTTCCGGGGACTTCGAGCGCTCCGAAGACGCCTGAGTCCCGTTACTGCGGTTTCTCCGGCAGGGCCGCCTGTTCGGCGAACCTTCCGGCGGCCTCGGCGATCACCGCGACCGAGTCGTCCGGCTTCAACGCGGCGGCACGAAGATGGTCGAACATCAACGCGTATCGCCGGACGTCCGGGGGTTCCTCCAGGTAGAGCCCGTTGGAGGTGCTGTCGACGTAGACCACGTCGGTGTCGGCCAGTTCGGGGAAGCCCATGATGAGGAACGGACCCTCCATCCCGGGATGGGCGCCCGCGCCGAAGGGCACGATCTGGACGGTCACGTTCGCCCTCGCGGCCATCGTGACCATCCGGTAGAGCTGCTCCGCCATCACCTCGGCCCCGTCGACCGTGCGGTGCAGGACCGCTTCGTCCATCACGGCCCAGTACTCCGGGGGCGACGGATCGGTCAGCAGCTCCTGCCGCGCCATCCGCGCCGCCACCCTGCGCCTGACCTCGGCGTCTTCGGCGTCGGGCCGCATCGCCCTGATCACGGCCTTGGCGTAGCGCTCGGTCTGCAACAGGCCCGGCACCAGCAGCGCCTGGAACGCCCGCAGGGAACTCGCGTCCGCCTCCAGGCCGACGAAAGTGCCGGTGAACACCTCGTTATACGCGTGCCACCAGCCGCGTTTGCGGGCTTCCCTGGCCAGCTGGACGAGCGCTTCCTGCTCGTCGCCCGTGATGCCGTACAGCTCGAGCATGTCGCGCGCGTCGCGCGGGGTGACCCCGACGTGCCCCGTCTCGATGCGGCTGACCTTCGACGCCGAGCATTCGAGCTTCTCGCTCACCTCGTCGATGGTGAGGTCCGCCGCCTCGCGCAGGCGCCTCAATTCGCTCGCCAGCCGACGGCGGCGCACGGTGGGTCCCTGACCCCTCGTCATCACGGCACCTCCACAGAGCTTTCCGAGCAACACCGATCACGACGCGGCGAGGAGAACAGTGTTCAGTAACCCCGCTCGAAGCACATCTAACCAGTCCGAGACACATTCGGTGAGATGGTCACACGACCATTTTCCGGCACGCCCGGATTTTCATCCTGCAATTTGCAGATTGCCGTTGTAGGTTGAGCATTGTGCAACGCGGTACGCCCGCCTTCATCGGCGGTGGCGGATCCGCTCGCGGCACGGGCGCGGGGCCGCGAGCTGCACCGATGGGCTTCCGCAAGGATACCCGTCGAAGCCGGATTCACCCCCGGTGCAGGGCCGGAGCCGTCCCCCGATCGGTTCCGGCCCTCCCTTTATCCCCAGCCATTCCGTAATGCTCTGATCCCAGATGTTATTGCGTTTCGCCATTCCCTCTAAAGAGTGGGCGAGACGCTTCTCGGATGCGGAACGTCACCGTTCACACCACCCGAAGAAGGCCTTCTTGCACGACGGTGGCGATGTGCGTTCCATCCGCGGCGAAGAACCGGCCGGTGGCCAGACCGCGGGCGCCCGACGCCGTCGGCGACGCGCTGTCGTAGAGGAACCACTCGTCGGCCCGGAACGGGCGGTGGAACCAGAGCGCGTGGTCGAGGCTCGCGCCGATCACCTTGTCGAGATCCCAGTAGACGCCGTGGCGCGCGAGGACAGAGTCCAGGAGCGTCATGTCGGAGGCGTAGGTCAGGACGCAGACGTGCAGCAGCTGCTGGTCCGGGAGCTTGCCGTCGGCCCGCATCCAGACCTGGTTGCGAGCGGGGAGCTCGCCGGACTTCCGGGTCACCCACGGCGGATCGTTGACGTACCGCAGGTCGATCGGGCGCGGCCGGTCGTGATGACCGATGAAGTAGCCCTCGGCCCGCTCCTGCAGCGTCGGGAGCGACTCGGGATCCGGGACGTCCGGCATGCCCTCGGAGTGCTCGATGCCGCCTTCGTCCTTCTGGAACGACGCGGACAGCGAGAAGATCGCCTTGCCGTGCTGGATGCCCACGACGCGGCGGGTGGTGAACGAGCGGCCGTCGCGGATGCGATCGACCTCGTAGACGATCGGGACGCTCGGGTCGCCGCCGCGGATGAAGTACGCGTGCAGCGAGTGGACCCTCCGCTCCTTGGGCACGGTGCGGCCGGCGGCGACCAGCGCCTGCCCCGCGACCTGCCCGCCGAACACCCGCACCGGCGAATGGGCCGGCGAGACACCGCGGAAGATGTTCTCCTCGATCTTCTCCAAGTCCAGCAGCGCGACCAGCCTGTCGAGCACCGGCTGACCGCCCACTCCCCCGGCGTTGTCGAAACCGGCCGCGGCTTCCCTGGCCATCTCAGTCATGCCCTGAACTTTAGGCCGTAAGGGTGCCGGGAGCCTGCGCGAGGCGGGGCGTTTGTCGCGAAGGCCACCTTCGGGACGTCTCGCGCGCTATGAAAGAGCCTTTCCTTGCAAATTTCGCAAGGAAAGGCTCTTTCATAGCGGTCGCGGGACCGGTGAGAGACAGCGTCAGGCGTGGTCGTCCTCGCCGAGGCGGTGCACCCGGATGAGGTTGGTCGAGCCGACGGTCCCGGGCGGGGAGCCGGCGACGATGACCACCAGGTCACCCTTGGCGTACTTGCCCATTTCGAGCATCGCGTGGTCGACCTGCTGGATCATCTGGTCGGTCGAGCCCACCTTCGGCACGATCCGCGTCGTGGTGCCCCAGGTCATCGCGAGCTGGCTGCGGACGCTCTCCTCCGGCGTGAAGGCCAGCAGCGGCAGCCGCGTGTGCAGCCGCGCGAGCCGCCGGACGGTGTCACCGGACTGGGTGAAGGCGACCAGCGCCTTGGCGTTCAGCCGCTCGCCGATGTCACGGGCCGCGTAGGAGATCACGCCGCGCTTGGTGCGCGGGACGTGCGACAGCGGCGGCACGACCGGGGAGTCGGTCTCGACGGCTTCGATGATCCGGCCCATGGTCTCGACGACTTCGATGGCGTAGCGGCCGACGCTGGTCTCGCCCGAGAGCATGAGGGCGTCCGCGCCGTCGAGCACCGCGTTGGCGACGTCCGAGGCCTCCGCGCGCGTCGGGCGGGAGCTGTTGATCATCGACTCGAGCATCTGCGTCGCGACGATGACCGGCTTCGCGTTCTCGCGGGCGATCTGGATGGTGCGCTTCTGCACCAGCGGGACCTGCTCCAGCGGGAGTTCGACACCCAGGTCGCCGCGGGCGATCATCACCGCGTCGAAGGCCAGCACGATGGCTTCGAGGTTGTAGACCGCTTCGGGCTTCTCGATCTTCGCGACCACCGGGAGGCGGCCCTTGCCCACGCGGTCCATCACCTGGTGGACCAGGTCGATGTCGGCGGGCGAGCGGACGAACGACAGCGCGATGAAGTCCACGCCGAGTTCGAGCGCGAACTCGAGGTCTTCGATGTCCTTTTCGGACATCGCCGGCACGGAGACGTCCATACCCGGCAGGGAAACACCCTTGTTGTTGCTGACGGGGCCGCCTTCGGTGACCTCGCAGACGACGTCGGGGCCCTCGACCTGCTTGACCACGAGGCCGACCTTGCCGTCGTCCACGAGGAGACGGTCGCCGGGCTTCGCGTCGTCGGCGAGTCCCTTGTAGGTGGTCGAGACGCGGTCGTGCGTGCCCGCGACGTCCTCGACGGTGATCCGCACGATGTCGCCGTTGTGCCACTCGACCGGACCGCCCGCGAAGGTGCCGAGACGGATCTTCGGCCCCTGAAGGTCGGCGAGGATGCCCACCGCGCGGCCGGATTCGGCGGCGGCGGTGCGAATGAGGTCGTAGACCTGCTTGTGGTCGCTGTGCGTCCCGTGGCTGAAGTTCATCCTCGCGACGTCCATCCCGGCGTCGACGAGTTGCCGCATCTTCTCCGGCGTAGCGGTCGCGGGGCCCAGGGTACAAACGATCTTCGCGCGTCGGCTCACGTTCGCACAGCGTAGTCCCTCATCGGTGTTACGTCTTTACCGATACCGAAAGTTCAAGAAAAGTGTCAGTTGACCTGGGCGACGGCAACCACTGAACCGGGTTCGCCGGTTATCGGCGCGGCTTCTCGCTCGGCCCGACACGATCCCGCGCCCACTCGTTGAACGCGCGGACCTGCCGCCACGCCTTCCGCACCCTCTCGAGCGCGCCGCGTTCGTGCAGGACGTCGTCCGGCTCCCAGCCACGGACCGCGTACACCGAGCGGTACCTCAGCAGGTCGATGCGGGGGTGGTCCTCGGCGAATCCGCGCGGCTTCGACTTGAGCCTGTCCCCGTTGACCTCCCAGCCCGCTTTCTCCAGCTTCGCGAGGAGCTTGGCGAGCTCGGCGCCGCGCAGTTCGGTGTCGACGGCCTTGCGGAAGCGGGCGAGCTGATCGGACTCGAAGTGGAAGCAGCCGCCGCCGACGCGCAACCCGGCCGGGCCGACCTCGACGTAGTACGCGCCGCCGCCGCGGCCCTGCTCGATCACCGCGCCGCAATGGGTCTTGTACGGCGTCTTGTCCTTGGCGAACCGGACGTCGCGGTACGGGCGGAAGACCTTGCCCTCGCCGAAACCGTCGCCGAACTCCGGGACCAGCTCCGCGAGCAGCGCCTCCATCGGTGCCCGGACGTCGGCCTTGTAGGTGGCGAGGTTCGCGTCCCAGTAGGACTTGGAGTTGTCGGCCTCGAGACCGTCGTAGAAGTCGATGGCGTACTCGCCGAAACCCTCGAAACCCATGCGGTGACCGTAATCCCCGGCACCGACAGAAGCGCGTGAAGGCCCCCTTCCCTCGGCTGAGCCGAGGGGAAGGGGGCCTTCACGCGCGCCCGGAAGGGCTTTACTTGGCCAGAGCGGTGATCAGCTCGCCGTCGGCCGTGTCACCGGAGAGCTCCCAGAAGAAGGCGCCGCCGAGACCCTGGTTCTTGGCGTAGGTGACCTTCCCGCCGATGGTCGCCGGCGTGTCGTAGCTCCACCAGTCGCTGCCGCACTTGGCGTAGGCGGTGCCCGCGACGGTGCCCGTGGGCGGGCAGGTGGTCTTCAGGACCTTGTAGTCCTGGATGCCCGGCTCGGTGCCCGCCGCCGGACCGGTCGCGGTGCCGCCCGGGGCCTCCTGGGTGACGCCGGTCCAGCCGCGGCCGTAGAAACCGATGCCCAGCAGCAGCTTGTCCGCCGCGACACCCTTGCTCTTCAGCTTCTGGATCGCCGCGTCGGAGTGGAAACCGGCGGTCGGGATGCCCGCGTAGTCGTTCAGCGGCGAGTGCGGGGCCGTCGGGCCCTGCGCGGCCCAGGCGCCGAAGTAGTCGTAGGTCATGACGTTGTACCAGTCGAAGTACTGCGACGCGCCGCCGTAGTCCGCGGCTTCGATCTTGCCGCCGTCGGTGCCGTCCGCGGTGATCGCGGCGGTGACCAGCTTCGAGCCGAACTTCTCCCGCAGGGCCTGCGCGAGGTTCTTGATCGCGGCCGCACCGCTGGTGTCACAGGAGAGTCCGCAGGCGTTCGGGTACTCCCAGTCGATGTCGATGCCGTCGAAGACCCCGGCCCAGCGCGGGTCGTTGACCAGGTTGTAGCAGGACTCGGCGAACTTGGCGGGGTTCTTCGCCGCCTCGCCGAAGCCGCCGGACCAGGTCCAACCGCCGAAGGACCACAGCACCTTGAGGTTCGGGTGCTTGGCCTTGAGCTTCTTCAGCTGGTTGAAGTTCCCGCGCAGCGCGCCGTTGTCCCAGCTGTCGGCGACGCCGTCGACACTGCCGGCGGCGTCGTAGAACTTGCTGGTCGCCGCTTCGGCGTCACCGAGGGCGCAGCCACCGTTCGTCACGTTGCCGAACGAGTAGTTGATATGGGTCAGCTTGCTCGCCGAACCCGACGTCTCGATGTTCTTCACATGGTAGTTCCGCTGGTAGACGCCCCATTCGGCGAAGTACCCGAGAACCTTGCCGACCGAGGCGTCCTGCGCTTCGGGCTCGGCGGCCGCCTGCTGCGCCGGTGCGGCGACAGCCAGCGCGCCCAGCGCGACGGCCGCGGCACCCACGATCGCGGTGAGCCTGCTCAAACGGGACATGCGTTCTCCCTTCGACGTCACCACCGGTGACGAAAGGACTGCGGCGTGACACGCACAAGTTAAGTGGACTAGACCACTCCGTCAATGGTTCAGACCAAGACTTTCGGATGGACATTTTCGAACATTCCTTGACGGAAATATGCCGCACGAGGCACATTTCCCGGATGATGCAGACTTTCGAGATCCTCGCCGAGCCGCGGCGGAGGACCATCCTCGACCTCCTCCGCGACGGCGAACGGTCGGTCAACGAGCTGGTCGAGGTCCTCGAACTGAGCCAACCGGCCGTATCGAAGCACCTGCGTGTCCTACGCGAGGCGGGTCTGGTCACCGTCCGCGTCGCCGCTCAGCGCCGCTGCTACCGGCTCCGCCCGGAGCCGCTCGCGGAGGTAGACGCCTGGCTCGCGCCGTACCGCCGGTTCTGGGAGGGACGGATCGACGCCCTCGAACAGCACCTGGACGAGCCAGTTGGTGAATAGGTACCGGTTCAGGTCACCGGTTCGAACGTGATGCCGGTGTCGGCGGCGCGCCGCGTCCCCCAGTCGTAGAGCGCTTGGAGTGCGGGGCGTAACCGCTCGCCGTCCTCGGTGAGCCGGTACTCGACGTGCGGCACCCGGCCGTCCAGACTCTCGCGGAGCACGAGGCCGTCCGCCTCCAGTTCGCGCAGGTGCTGGGTCAGCATCTTCTCGCTGACGTCCGGCATCCGGCGCCGCAGTTCGCCGTACCGGTGCACACCTTCCTTGAGATGCGACAGGATCACCGGCTTCCACTTGCCGCCGAGGACGTCGACGGCGAGTTCGACCGCGCAGCGGTACCGCTTCATCACCACTCCCGTTGGCACGCACCGAAAAGTAAGCGGTTGCCGCCGGATGGGCGGTGGTGTTGCCTTGCCTGACCGGGGGATCACCGCGCTGGGAGGACATTACGTGACCGAGACGCCGACGTTGTACGAATGGGCGGGCGGGCTGGACGCCCTGCGGCGGCTGACCGCCGTCTTCTACGGGCACGTCCTGAAGGACCCGTTGCTGGAGCCGGTCTTCCGCGACATGGACCCCGGCCACCCCGAACACGTCGCGAGCTGGCTAGCCGAGGTGTTCGGCGGCCCGGAGACCTACAGCCATGACCACGGCGGGCACCGGCACATGGTCGGGCGGCACCTCGGCAGGGCCATCACCGAAGAGCAGCGCCGCCGCTGGGTGAACCTGCTCTTCGACGCCGCCGACGAGGCCGGGCTCCCGGCCGATCCCGAGTTCCGCTCCGCGTTCGCCGCGTACGTCGAATGGGGCAGCCGGCTCGCGGTGATGTTCTCCCAGCCCGGCCGCGAGGTCACCGTCGGAGAGCCGATGCCGAAGTGGGGCTGGGGCAACCGGCCGCCCTGGCAGCCGCCGTCCGACTGACGGCGTCCATAGTGGAGCGGTCGTGAAAGGAGGCCGCCGTGATCCGGATGGACGGCCGGACCCTGCGCTGCGCGGACGTCGTGACCGCCGCGGCCACCGAGGGACCGCTGGGCATTGACGTCTCGATCGCCGCGCTGCGCGGCGCCGAAAGCGCGTGGAAACTCGCCGAGGAGCTGAGCACGCGCCGGATCGTCTACGGCCGCACCACCGGCGTCGGCGCCAACAAGGAGGACCCGGTCGGCGAGGGCGAGTCGCCCGATCACGGCCTGCGGTTGCTGCGCAGTCACGCGGGCGGCAGCGGCGACGTCATGTCGCCCGGCCAGACCAGGGCGATGATGCTGATCCGCCTCAACCAGCTGCTGGCGGGCCGCGCCGGGCTCAGCCCCGAGCTGATCGGGGCGCTGGCCACCGCGGTGCGGACCGGGGCGCTGCCGCTGGTGCACCGGCTCGGCGCGATCGGCACCGGCGACCTCGCGCCGCTCGCCGAAACCGCGCTCGCCCTGACCGGCGAACGGCCGTGGCTCTCGGGCGAGGTGCCACCGGTGCCGGTGCAGGCCGGTGACGCGCTCGCGTTCATGAGCAGCAACGCCGCGACGCTGGCCGAAGCGACTCTCGCGGCGATGCGGCTCGACACGCTGACGCGGGCGAGTCACGTCGTCGCGGCGCTGACCTACATCGCGCTCGACGGGAACCCGGAGGCGTACGCGACCCCGGTGCACGAGGCGCGTCCGCACGCCGGGCAGGTCGCCTGCGCGGCGGAGATGCGGCGGCTGCTCGGGATGGAGGGCACGCCCAAACCCGGCAGGCGGATCCAGGACCCGTTCGGGCTTCGCGCGTTCCCGCAGGTGCAGGGGCCCGCGCTGGACGCGATCCACTACCTGCGCGACGTGCTCGCGGTGGAGATCAACGCCAGCACCGAGAACCCGATGATCTCGACGGCGCACCAGGACGCCTACCACCACGCGCATTTCCACACCGCGTACGTCTCGACCGCGCTCGACCAGGTGCGCGCGACCGTCCACCAGGTCGCCGAGCTGTCGGTGGCGCGGCTGGGCGACCTGGTGGAACCGGAGTTCACCGGGCTGCGGCCGTTCCTCGCGGCCGGGCCGTCGGGCAGTTCGGGCGTGATGATCCTGGAGTACGTCGCCCACGACGCGCTCACCGAACTGCGGCAGGCCGCGCTCCCGGCGACGCTGGGCACCGCCGTCGTCTCACGCGGGATCGAGGACCACGCGAGCTTCTCCACGCAGGCCGCGCGGGCGGCGACCGCGGCGGGGGCGGCGTATCAGCAGGTGCTGGCGTGCGAACTGGTCGCGGCCGTCCGGGCGCTGCGGATGCGGAAGGCCGAACTCGTCGCCCTGCCCGCGCGGGACGCTTACGAGACCGCCGCGGCCGTGCTCGACCCGAGCGTCGAAGACCGGCCGCTCACCGAGGACATCGCGCGCGCCGGGTCGCTCCTGGACACCCTCGCCCGTATTTAGTCCTCTCGATGCGGTCCTTGCGCGGGCAACTACCGCATTCAGAGGACTAAATGCGGGAAGGATGTCGAAAACGGCGACGCGGCTTCGTCCCTGGGCCGGAAGCACCCACAGCGAGGAGATCAGCATGAGCATCCAGCGGATGGACCACGTCGGCGTCATCGTCAGCGACCTCACGGCCGCCATCGCGTTCTTCGTCGATTTCGGTCTCGAACTCGAGGGCCGGATGACGATGGAGAGCGAACTGGCGGACCGCATCACCGCGGTCGACAAGGCCAAGTCGGAGGTCGCGATGGTGCGCGTCCCCGGTGGTCAAGGATGCCTCGAACTCATCCAGTACCTCGCGCCCGAGGCCCACCCCGGCGACTCGCACGCTCCGGCCAACACCCTGGGCCTGCGCCACCTCGCCTTCCAGGTCGACGACGTCGAGGCCGTCCTCGACCGCGTGCGGCCGCACGGCGCCGAACTCGTGGGCGAGGTCGTGGACTACGAAGGCAGCTTCCGGCTCTGCTACCTCCGCGGCCCCGACGGGATCATCATCGAACTCGCCGAGAAGCTCGGCTGATCAGCAACAACAGCCCCGGCGGGCGAGGGACCGGAGCCGGGCGTCCGTCGCCGGCGCGGGCCGGTTCGCGGCGGTTTCGACGGCGTCGAGCATCCGGCGTCGCGCCGTCTTGTCGAGGACGCGGCCGCGGGTGATCACCAGGTCGATCTTCGTGACGTTGCGGATGTCGGCGGCCGGGTTCGCGTCCAGCAGCACGAGGTCCGCCTCCTTCCCCGCCGCGATCGTGCCCGACGTCGCTTCCCTGCCGAGGAACTTCGCCGCGTCGCCCGTGACGGTCTTCAGCGCGTGCACCGGCGAGAGCCCGGCCTCGACCAGGAAGGCGAGCTCCTCGTGCAGCCCGCTGCCGGGGAAGGTGTACGGGTTGAGGCAGTCGGTGCCGCCGACGATCCCGACACCCGCTTCGTGCGCGACCCCGACCAGCCGCAGCGTCTCCTGGTAGTACCGCTCTTGCAGGACGATCTCCGCCGGCGTCTTCGGCGCGAACCGCTCGATGCCCACGACCCAGCTCTCCCGGATGTCGGCTGGCAGGTATTTCAGCCGCGCGTCCTTCTTGTGGGTCTCGGCGGGCTGCGTGACGACCCGGTTGATCGTGAGGGTCGGTGAATGCCAGGTGCCGTTGCGCCGCAGCCTGCCGAAGTAGGCCCGGGCGGCGCCGGGGCTGTAGGTCGAGACCGACTCGAATTCCAGTTGCCGCGCCAGGTTGAAGAAGGCCCGCGGCGCCGCGGGGTCGAAGGGCGTCGCTTTCAGCCTGGCGAGGATCTCGTCGCGCCGCGAGGAGCAATGGACCGAGACGCCGAAGAAGTGCTCGAAGCTGTGCTGGCCGAGGTCGCTCGCCTCGAAGTGGGAAACCTTGTACGGCCAGTGCCCGGAGAACCGCAGCCCCCGGTCACGGGTCTCGTCCGCGACCGCGCGCAGCGCCTCGGGACCGAGGTACGAGTAGACCTTGACGAATTCGGCGCCCGCTTCCGCCTCCGCGCGGACGACGGCGCGCGCCTCTGCTTCGGTCGACACCTGGAGCGGCGGCGGGCTCAGGAGCGTGACCGGCCCGTCGACGATCCCGCTCCCCAGCACGATGCGCGGTCCGAGCAGTTCACCGCGCTCGATCTTGTCCCTGGTCACGCGGTTCTCCGCGTAGCCCCACATCTCGCGGGCGCCCGTGACGCCGTGGGCCAGGTGCAGCGGCGGGACGATCTCTTCGAGGTCCGCGCCGTGGGTGTGCATGTCCCAGAGGCCCGGGATGAGGTACTTGCCGCGGCCGTCGATCACCCGCGCGCCCCCGGTTTCCGGGACCTGACCGGAGCCGCCGACCCAGGCGATCCGGTCGCCGACGAGCACGACCGACACGTCGCGTCGCGGCGCCGAACCCGTGCCGTCGATCAGCGTGACATGGGCGATGACGACGATCTCGCCCGTGGCCGCGGCGGCCGTACCGGGCAGCAGCCCGGCGAGCGCCACCCCGGTCCCGCTCGCGGCCAGCCATCTCAGGAACTCGCGCCTGCTCGATCCCGCTCCCGCCATGAGAACCCCCGCCCTTCCACCCAGTCCCCCCGGGTGGCCGATTCAACTCGCCGCGAGGGCGGGGCCGCAAGGAAAGCGAAGGCCCCTTACCCGAGCTCAGCACAAAGTAAGGGGCCTTCTCCTGAAACGCGGCTCAGCCGAAGAAGACCTCGGCCTCTTCGTACCGCTCCGCCGGGACGGTCTTCAGTTCGGCGGTCGCCTCGGAGAGCTTGACGCGGACGATGTCCGTGCCCCGCAACGCCACCATCACGCCGAAGTCGCCGTCGGCCACGGCGTCGACCGCGTTGAGACCGAACCGGGTGGCGAGCACGCGGTCGTACGCGGTCGGGGTGCCGCCGCGCTGGACGTGCCCGAGCACGACCGCACGGGACTCCTTGCCGGTACGGGCGGCGATCTCGTCGGCCAGCCAGGTGCCGATGCCGCCGAGCCGGACGTGCCCGAAGGCGTCCTTCTCGCCGGTCAGCAGCCTTTCCTCGCCGCCCTCGGGCAGCGCGCCCTCGGCGACCACGATGATCGGCGCGTACTCCTTCTCGAAGCGGCGCTCGACCCACGAAACGACCTGGTCGACGTTGAAGTGCCGCTCCGGCACCAGGATCACGCTCGCGCCGCCGGCGAGGCCGGAGTGCAGCGCGATCCAGCCCGCGTGCCGCCCCATGACCTCGACGACCAGGGCGCGGTGGTGCGACTCGGCCGTCGTGTGCAGCCTGTCGATCGCCTCGGTGGCGATCGAGACGGCCGTGTCGAAGCCGAAGGTGTAGTCGGTGGCGCCGAGGTCGTTGTCGATCGTCTTGGGCACCCCGACGACGCCGATGCCGTCGTCCGTGAGCCGCTTCGCGACACCGAGGGTGTCTTCGCCGCCGATCGCGATCAGCGCGTCGACCTGCTGCTCGGCGAGCACGGCCTTGATCTTGTCGACGCCGCCGTCGACCTTGTACGGGTTGGTCCGCGACGAACGCAGGATCGTGCCACCGCGGGTGAGGATGTCCTCGACGTCGTTCAGCCCGAGCGGGCGGCTGTCCCCGGTGAGGGGACCGTTCCAGCCGTTGCGGAACCCGACGATGTCCCAGCCGTGCACCTCGATGCCCTTGCGCACCACACCGCGGATCACCGCGTTGAGCCCCGGGCAGTCCCCACCGCCGGTCAGCACACCGACACGCATCAGAAGCCTCCGTCTTTGTGTTCCGTAGAGATGACAGTCACATGTCCCGACGCCAGCGTAGCGGCAGTTCTCTGGATCGGTGCAGGGCGGACCACCTCGGGAATCGGTACACGTGAGGCGATGTGCTAGCTTGGCGACGTGCAGCGCTATTTCTGGTTTACGAAGCCGGCCCCGGGTGGGCACGGCGGCGTGAACCTGCGCTGACCAGACCACCCCGAGCCGGAATCACACCGGCTCGGCGAGTTCCCGCGGGTCGGTATCCCTTTCGAAAGGAACCAGACCCGCGATGTCTCCCTCCGCTGACACCCTGATCGCCCTCGACGGGCACCGCACGGCGGCCATCAACCCGCTGCTGTCGCCCGCGATGTTGCGGCACGAACATCCGATGACGGCGGAAACCGCCGATACCGTCCTAGCCGGGCGGGCCTCGGCCGTCGACATCCTCGACGGCCGGGACGACCGGCTCCTCGTCGTCGTCGGGCCCTGCTCGGTGCACGACGCGGACGCCGCGCTCGACTACGCCCGCCGCCTCGCCGCCAAGGCCGAAGAACACCACCGCGACCTGCACATCGTCATGCGCGTCTACTTCGAGAAGCCGCGGACCACGCTCGGCTGGAAGGGCCTGATCAACGACCCGGGCCTCGACGGCACCTACGAGGTCAACCACGGCCTCCGGATGGCGCGCAAACTGCTGCTCGACATCTCCGCGCTCGGCCTCCCGGTCGGCTGCGAATTCCTCGACCCGATCACCCCGCAGTTCATCTCCGACACCGTGACCTGGGGTTCCATCGGCGCGCGAACCGCGGCGAGCCAGGTGCACCGGCAGCTGTGCAGCGCGCTGTCGATGCCGGTGGGGATCAAGAACTCGACCGAGGGCGACGTCCAGGTGGCCGTCGACGCCACCCGCGCGGCCGGCGCGAGCCACGTGTTCGCCGGCATCAACCCCGACGGGCTCGCCGCGCTGATCACCACCGCGGGGAACGAGGACTGCCACGTGATCCTGCGCGGCAGCTCCGCCGGCCCGAACTACGACCCCGCGACGGTGGCCGACACCCTGGCGCGGCTGGCGAAGTCGGGGCTGCCGGAGCGCGTGATCATCGACGCGAGCCACGGCAACAGCGCGAAGGACCACGTGCGCCAGGCTTCGGTCGTGCGGGAACTCGCCGGGCGGATCGGTGCCGGTGAGCGGGGCATCGCGGGGCTGATGCTGGAGAGCTTCCTGGTGGCGGGGCGCCAGGACCTGACGCTGGGCTCGGCGGCTTCGCTGACCTACGGGCAGTCGATCACGGACGCCTGCCTGGGCTGGGAGACGACGGCGGACCTGCTGGACACCCTCGCCGAGGCGGTCAAGTCACGCCGCTGAGCGCAGGGGCGGGCTTCGCTTCGCAGATGTCATGAAAGGGTCGTTCAGGACGAAAAATGTCCTGAACGACCCTTTCATGACACGCGGAGAGCCCCCACACGGTCTCCCCAAGGGCGCCCTGCGCCCGACGGAGACTTCAGCGCCCGACAGACTAGTGCCGCCAGTAGGACTCGATGATTCCCCACCGCTGGAAGTTGTGCCGCGCGTCCGCCAGCGCGTCGTGCTGGTCGTCCGGGGCCGCGGGAAGCTTCGGCTTGCCCGCGTCCTCCCAGCGTTGCCGCAGGTCACGCGTGAACCGCGGCAGCTGGCGCGGCAGCGCGGGCATCGGCCCCCACAGCTGAGCCAGCGCGACGTGGTCGTAGGCGGCGAACCAGGCCCACAGTTCGATCCCGCCGGGCGGCTTACCGAAGAACTCGAGCAGATCCGTGCGGATCTTCTCGCGGCTGCGCCACGCCGGGTCGGCGGGCGACGGGAGTTTCGGGAGCACGTTGTCGCGCACCCAGGGACCGGCCTTACCGGGGTCGAAATCAGTCGAGACCGCGTAGAACTCGCGGCCTCTTTCGTCCACGACACCGATCGACACCAGATCGATGGTCACGCCGTCCTCAATGAATTCGGTGTCGTAGAAAAAGCGCACCGGAGAACCCTAGTGGTGCCTCAGCCGACCTTGGTGTCCGGGATACGGGCGACGTCCTGGGCGGACGGCTGCGCGGGCACCTTCGGGCGGATTCCCGCCTCTTCGGCGGCGAGCAGTTCCTTCGCCTTGGCGGCGTAGATGTCGACGTACTCCTGGCCCGAGAGCTCCATGAGCGCGTACATGATCTCGTCGGTGATGGACCGCTCGATGAAGCGGTCACCGGCGAGGCCCTCGTAGCGCGAGAAGTCGAGCGGCTTGCCGAACCGGATCTCGAGGCGGCGCGGCCACCACATCTTCGAGCCGATCGGGTTCACCTTGTCGGTGCCGACCATGGCCACCGGGACCACCAGGCCGCCGGAGTCGAGCGCGATCCGCGCGACACCGGTCTTGCCCTTGTACAGGCGGCCGTCCGGGGAGCGGGTGCCCTCGGGGTAGATGCCGAGGAGATGCCCTTCGCGGACCAGTCGGGTCGCGGTGTCGAGCGCGGCCTGCGCCGCGTTGCCGCCGGAGCGGTCGATCGGGAACTGGCCGACGCCGGTGAAGAACCACTTCTTCAGCAGGCCCTTGAGGCCCTTCTCGGTGAAATACTCAGATTTGGCCGGGAAGGTCACCTTGCGCTTGACCCGCAGCGGCATGAAGAAGGAATCGGCCACCGCCAGGTGGTTGCCCGCGAGGATCACGCCGCCGTCGTCGGGGATGTTCTCCGCGCCGACCACCTTGGTAGGCCACAGCGCCTTGAGCAGTGGCCCGATAAACACGTGTTTCATGAGCCAGTACAGCACTGCGAAAACTCCTCCTAGCAGCTCAACCCCTGTGCCCGATGGTCAAGACTACGAATCGCGCACCCCCGGCACAACGAAGTCCACCCGGTTACCCGCACCCAGCGACGGATCTCACACCCGATCCGGCCCGATTCCGGCAGTGGCCGGGGGCCCACAAGCCGCTCCGGTCGTGCGAACATAGTAGACCTACCCAGCTCTCACGGAAGGCGATCGCATGGCCGTCCTCGCCGGCGCGGAACCGTTCGCTCACACCGGTTCGACCGAAGCAGGGTTCCTGCTGTGCCACGGGTTCACCGGCACCCCCGCGAGTATGCGGCCGTGGGGCGACCATCTGGCCGAGGCCGGTTACACGGTGCGCTGCCCGTTGCTCCCCGGGCACGGGACCAGGTGGCAGGACATGAACCGGACAGGCTGGGAGGACTGGTACGGCGCGGTCCGCGAAGAGCTGCTGGCGCTCCTGTCGACGTGCGACTCGGTGTTCGTCGCCGGGATGTCGATGGGCGGGACACTGACCCTGCGGCTCGCCGAGGAGTTCGGTGACCGGATCGCCGGCATCGTGCTGGTGAACCCGTCGGTCCTGACCCTGCGGTGGGACGCCAAGCTGCTGCCCGTGCTGTCGAAGGTCCTGCCCTCGGTGCCGGGCGTGGCCAACGACATCGCGAAGCCGGGCGTGACCGAGTTGGCCTACTCACGGACGCCCGTGCGCGCCGCGGCGAGCCTGGCGAAGCTGTGGAAGCTCACCCGCGCGGATCTTGCCAAGGTGACCCAGCCCGTGCTGCTGCTCCACTCGGCCGTCGACCACATCGTGGAGCCGGTCAACTCCCGGGTGATCCTCGACGGGATCGGCAGCGAAGACGTCACCGAGGTGGTGCTGGAGAACAGTTTCCACGTCGCCACGCAAGACCACGACGCAGGCCTGATCTTCACGCGTACGGTGGACTTCGCCCGGTCCGTGCGCCGGGCGGGACAGGTGGACGCCGGATGAGCAGAGGCAAGGACGGGCCGGAGGACGTCGACGCGACGTTCGCCGAGATCGTGGCCGACCTCCGTGCGGAGGGCGTCGGGCTGTTCCCCGAAGAGGACCTGGAGAAACCCGCCGGGAAGTCCGTCGAAAAGGCGGAGAAGGCCGAGAATTCTTCGGAGAAGACGACCCGGCCCGAGACACCGGAGGCCGAGCCCGAACCGGGCTGGCGAGGCGGCGGCACCAGCTGGGACAAGACCCTCTTCGACGACGACCCCGCATCCGGAGACGACGAGGGCCACTTCGTGCCGCCCGAGCCGCCTCCGCTGCCGCGGCCGCGCAAGGGCGCTTTCGTCGTCCTGCTCTTCTTCCTGCTCGGCCTGCTGCTCCTGATCGCGCCCACCCTGATCGGCATGGGCACCCGGCTCGGCACGCCGCTCGGCATCCTCGCCCTCGCGACCGCGATAGCCCTGCTCCTGCTGCGGGTGCGCCAGGGGCCGCCGCCCGGCGCGGATCCGCACAACGGCGCCCAGGTCTGAACTACCGGACAATCCCGAACATGAAGATCGACTTCACTCCCTCGCGCCGGTCGACGGTCGGCGCGGAATGGGAACTCGCCCTCGTCGACCGGCGGACCGGTGAACTCTCGTCCGTCGCGGAAGAGGTGCTCGACGCCGTCCGGCCCGACGGCGAGGAGGAGCACCCGAAGATCAAACAGGAGCTGCTGCTCAACACCATCGAGGTGATCAGCGGGATCTGCGACACGATCGCCGAGGTCAAGGCCGATCTCGACACCTCGCTCGACGCCGTGCATTCGGTGCTCGACCCGCTGGGCGTGGAGCTGTTCTCGGCCGGGTCGCATCCGTTCTCGACGTGGTACCAGCAGAAGGTCACCGACAAGGAGCGGTACGCCAAGCTCATCGACCGGACCCAGTGGTGGGGACGGCAGATGCTGATCTACGGCGTCCACGTGCACGTCGGCCTCGACCACCGCGACAAGGCCCTGCCGATCCTGGACGCGCTGCTCAACTACGCGCCGCATCTGCAGGCGCTTTCAGCGTCTTCGCCGTACTGGGGCGCCGAGGACACCGGGTACGCGTCGAACCGCGCGCTGATGTTCCAGCAGCTGCCGACGGCCGGGCTGCCGTTCCAGTTCCGGAAATGGGAGGAGCTGGAGAGCTACGTCGACGACATGTTCACCACGGGCGTGATCGACCACTTCTCCGAGATCCGCTGGGACGTCCGGCCCGCCCCGCACTTCGGGACGATCGAGATGCGCGTCTGCGACGGGCTGCCGACGCTGGAGGAGGTCGGCGCGATCTCCGCGCTGACCCAATGCCTGGTCGACGACTTCAGCGCCCGCCTCGACGACGGCGAGATCCTGCCGACGCTGCCGCCGTGGCACGTCCAGGAGAACAAGTGGCGAGCGGCGCGCTACGGCGTCGACGCGATCGTCATCCTCGACGCGGCGGGCAACGAGCGGCTCGTCACCGAAGACACCTACGACCTGCTGAACCGGCTCGAACCGGTGGCCCGGCGCCTGGACTGCGCCGACGAACTGCGGTCGGTGGAGACGATCCTGCGCTACGGGCCCAGCTACCTGCGTCAGCGGGCGGTGGCGAAGCAGTACAACGGCAGCCTTCGCGCCGTCGTCGCTTCGCTCATCGCGGAGATGCGGGACGGGACGATCCCGCGCCCCTGACCCCTTCGCGTTTCGTCCTCTGAATGCGGTAGTTGCCCCACGCAAGAACAGCATCCAGAGGACTAAATGCGGTCGAGGTGCCCCAGGAGGGTGCCGGGGCCGAAGGTCGAAGCGCCCACGGCCTCGACGCGGGAGCGCAGTTCGCGATCGGCCGTCACCACGACGACGTGGTCGTCCGGTCCTTCGATACGGGCCTCGCGCGCCACCGCGACGATCTTGTCGTCGCCTTCACCCTCCGCCTCGACGACCTCGACACCGTGCACACCCGCGACACCCCGCGCCTTGCCCTCGACGACCAGCACGATCGTCGGCCACCACGACCACTCCCCGCCGCCGGGGAGCGCCGCATCGGCGAACCCGGTCCCGGCCAGGGTCGCGAGCTTGTCCCGCAACCGTTCCGCGGCGCCGCGCCGATCGCGCCACCAGCCGTCCGGCCGCGATCCGACGACGTTCGCGCCGTCGACCACCAGTACCAGCCTGCGATCCAAGTGCTCCCTCAATCCCGGCCAGGCCACCGCGAAGTCCCGGTGCAACCGGAAGTCCGCGACCTCTCCCGCGTCGACCCAGCGCAGTTCCGCGCTCTCCGCGCTCTTCACCCTGGCCGAAAGCGTGCCGATCGGCGCGGCCAGGATCGTGGTGTAGCGCCAGTTCCCGTGATCGACATGCGACGCCGACAGCGGGCGGACCCGCGCGGGCGGGATGTCGGCCTCTTCGTGCGCCTCGCGGGTGGCGGCCTCCCGCGCGCTCTCCCCCGCCTCGACGGCGCCCCCGGGCAGCGCCCAGGTGCGTCCATGGTGGACCCACCAGGCACGCCGCTGCAGGAGCACCCCGCGTGCGGGGTCGGACAGCAGCAACCCGGCGGCGCCGTTCAGGCCCCAGTGAAGATGCCCGAAGTCGCACTTCACGAAGCCGTTGCCGTCTTGCCGGGTCACGGCTTCAGCCTGTCACACCGACCTCGGCGCCGGGAGCCTTCGCCGCGTCGACGGCGAGTGCCGCGGCGCCGACGATGGCGGTGTCGTCCCCGTGGTGCGCGGTGCGGATCCGGGCCAGCGGCCGGTGCCCGGCGCCGGTGATCTTGCCCGCGTAATGCTCGCGCGCCTCGTCGAGGAACAGCGGGGCCGATTCGGACACCCCGCCGCCGATCACGATGATCTCGGGGTCGAAGACGTCGGCGACCAGCGCCAGCCCCTCGGCCAGCCACTTCGCCAGCTCGGCCATCGCGCGCTGGGCGATCGGGTCGCCGTCGCGGGCCGCACCGGCGACCCGGCGCCCGGTCACCGAACCGGGGTCTCCCCTGGTCTCGCGCGCCAGCACGGTCGAGCGGCCAGGATGCCGCGCGAGCAGCTCCACCGCCGTCGCGGCCAGCGCCGTCCCGCTGCAGTAGCGCTCCCAGCAGCCGTACTTCCCGCACGGGCAGGCCCGCCCGCCGGGGACGACGGTCAGATGCCCGAGTTCCGGCGCGACGCCGTGCGCGCCCCGGTAGATCTTGCCGTCGAGCAGCAGGCCCGCGCCGATCCCGGTGCCGAGCGCGACCAGCGCGGCGACGTGGGCGCCTCGCGCCGCGCCGAACCGGAACTCGCCGACGGCGGCGGCGTTGGCGTCGTGTTCGAGGGTGACCGGGAGGCCGACGCGCTTCTCGATCCGTTCGGCGACCGGCGCTGCACGCCACGACAGATGCGGCGCGAACATCACCGTCCGCCGGTCCTTGGCGACGAACCCGGCGACGGCGAGGCCGACCCCGGAGACGTCGTGCCGGTCGCGAAGGTCTTCGATGACGCCTGCGATGGCGTCTTCGAGCGCGTCCTCTTCGCCAGGGGTACCGACCCTGGCGGTGTCCATCAGCGAGCCGTGCTCGTCCACCACGCCGGCGCGCACACTCGTGCCCCCGACGTCCACCCCTACCGTCAGCAACTCAGTTCTCCTGGTCCGGCTGCCAAGCGTCGCGCCTGGTCACCGTGATGTGCTGGACCCGCGAAGCTCCCACCGGCGCATCTTCCCGCGCGGGCTCCTTCCGCGCAGGCTGGAAGCCCGGCATGTGGACCCCGCCCTCGGGTTCCCAGCGATCGGCGAGTACCGCCCGCAGCAGCGCGACGAGCTGCGCGGCCTGCTCCAGCAGGCGTGCCACGAACTCGGGCCGCTCCCCGCGGAAGACCTCGACGATCGCGCAGAGCGGGCACCAGCCGCCGAAGGCGCTGTGTCCGGCACCGTCATGTCCGGAATCGTCGTGTCCGGCGTCATTGTGTCCAGTACAGCCGTGCCCGGCGGAGATCAGGCTCTCCAGCCACGGCGCGGCGTGCTCCACGACCAGTTCGACCAGCAGCCGGATCTCTTCGGCCAGTTTGAGGCCGCCCGCCGCCGTGTGTTCGCTGTTCTCGCTCACCCGGGTCCCCGGTTCCCGGCCAGGCTCACGACCAGGCCGTGCGCGTCGGATTCCGCACCGGTGATCCAGCACGGGCGCAACATCTCCGGCAGCGCGATCAGCCGCCGGAAACCGTCCACGGTGACGGCGAGATCATCGTCCACTCTGGCCAGGTCCACTTCGGAAGCACGGTGCAACGGCACCGCGATCCGCAGCCGGTAGCCCTCGTCCGATTCGGACACCTGCAAGAGCGGGGTGACACCTTTTTCGTTTCCCGCCAAGGGATCCAACCCTTGGTAGAGCTCGTACGCGATTTCCTTCAACGCCTCGAGGCCCACCGGCTCGACGGCGCGGTGCTCGACGGGCTTCACCTGTCCGGGCCCGAAGCCCGCGCCGGCGAGTTCGGTCATGACGGCGTTCTGCTGCGTGCGCCGGGTCCGCATCCACGAGGCCGCGGCGCCGCGCCAGAACCCGGGCGCGGGCATCAGCCGGTTGACGATCAGACCGTCGACTCCGATCCCGCGCAGGGCCAGGGAACTGAGTGTGCGGCGGGCTTCCGCGACGACGACGCGTTCCGGGGTCAGCACGAGCCGCACGGTGGTGGTGGCCGGATCGGTCAGCAGCGTGCGCAGCGACTCCAGATGCGCGCCGAGCCGCCGTACCGCGGCCGCCGTCCGCCGGGCGCCCGGTTTGAAGACCCTCGAAAGGTAGCCCGAGACCGCTTCGGGCAAAGCCAGCAGGCGCAGGGTTTCCGCGGTCGGCCCGCAGTCGACGACGACCGTCTCCCAGGGACCGTGCTCGGCGAGGCGCTGGACCTCGGTGAGCGCGAGGAGTTCGTCGACGCCGGGTACCACGGTGAGTTCTTCGGCGTCGAGCGAGTCGAGGCCCGCTCCCGCGAGCGCCGTCTGCAGTTCCCGCCGGAGGTCGCGCCAAGTGCTGTCGACGAGGCCGCGGGTGTCGATCTGGGCGGCGTGCAGAAGAGTGTCTACTTCGGACGGTTCGGCGCCGAGCGGGCGGCCGAAGGCGTCACCGAGGGAATGCGCCGGGTCGGTCGAGACGACGAGCGTCTTCCTGCCCCGCCCGGCCAGTGCCGCGGCGGTCGCCGCGGCCAGCGTGGTCTTGCCGACACCCCCCTTGCCGGTGAACAGCAGGATCCGCATGCCTACCCTTCGACTCAGGATGCTTCAGCGCGCTTCTTGAGCTCCTTGAGCGCGGTGTCCATGACCATCTTCTCGGCCTTGCGGCGCAGCAGCCCGATCATCGGCAGCGCCAGCTCGACGGACAGCGTATACGTCACCTTGGTGCGGCCGGCGGCCAGCGCTTCGAGGGCGTAACGGCCGTTCTGGGCCTTCTGCATCTGGCCCTTGACCAGGCGCCAGCTGACCCCTTGGCCATCGGCGTCCCAGTCGTACTCGAGGGTGTAGACGTCCTTGATCGGTCCGGCGTCGAGGGTGAGTTTCACCTGTTTGGCGCGGCCGTCACCGTCCTCGCCGAGCACCTCGGTCTCCCGGACGGCCTTGGCCCATTCCGGGTACGCGGGAAAGTCGGCGATGACGGCCATGACCCGCTCGGGCTCGGCGTCGACCTCGATGGATTGCGTGGACTGCTCGGCCATGCCCCGAACTCTAGCCGGGCCCGGGTGTCACCAGCGAAGCACGTACGGCTGTGCCGTCTCTTTGAAGTGACCGACGTTACGGCATTCGGTCCTGCCGAGCCTCGTCCGCGCGGACAGGGGCTGGTGGACGTGGCCGAAGACCGACCAGCGCGGCCGCTGCTCGCGGATGAGGTCCACCAGCGCCGCAGACCCGATCTCGGACCGCCGCGCGATCACGTCGTAGGTCAGTTCCGGGATGGCCGGCGGGACGTGGGTACACAGGACGTCGACGTTCTCCAGCGCGCCGACCGCGGTGTCGTACTCCTCGCGGGTGCGCAGGTACGGCCGCCAGAAGCCGTTGCGGCGCGGGACCACGTTCGGCGGGAGCAGCGCGCCGCCGATGAACCCGAAGCGCAGCCCGCCGAACTCGGCCACTTCGCCGTCGAGGACCTGGATGCCGTCGCCGGCGAACTCGGGCCACAGCGAGGGGTCGTCGACGTTGCCGGGAGTCGCGAACGTCGGCGCCGTGAGAGCGCCGAACAGGACGGAGTACTGGTCCTGGATCGCCTCGCCGACGGCGGCGGCCGGATCGGCCAAAGTGGCCCACAACGATCGCGAGAAGGCAACGGTCTCATCACGAGTGCCCTCGCGCCGCAGCCGCGCGAACTCGCCGACCTTCTCGGCGCCGAAGAGCGCGCCCATGATGCCTTTGTCGTGCTCGCGGTAGTCGACGAAGTCCAGCAGGTCGCCCAGCACGATCAACGCGTCGGCGCCGTCGCCCGCGCGTTTGAGCGCGTCGGCGTTTCCGTGCACGTCCGACACCACGTGAACCCGCATGCCCACCCCTATTCGGCCCGGGGGCCGACCCCGGGCTCGCGCCCGTCCTCGAGAACCTCTTTGAGCCCGAGCGCGATCGCCTTGGCGGCACGGGCGCGGCGGTCGAACTCCCGCCGCAGGTCCCGGGGTTCCAGCGCGCGCGGCTCCCCGTCCGGACCGGCGGGAGTGGCACGCAGGAAGTAGTGCAGCAGAGTGCCGTCGAGCACCGGCTCGAGCCAGACCTCCATCGTACCGATCAAGGCACCGCGCACGGTCCAGCGCAATCCTTGGTTCCCACGGTCGGTGTAGACCTCGAGAACGAGGTCCGGCCAGTAACGTGACCAAGATCGCGGATCGGCGAAAGCGGCGGCCACGGTGGAGGGCGGGACCACGAGGAAGGTCTCGTCGACGATGTCGAGAGCTGGCGGCGCCTGGTTCACAAGCGGCAGAATGTCATGCCCTCGGTATGGCCGATTCGCCAGCATGGTCTTAAGGTGCACGGCACGCTAAGTTGACTGGCGGGTAACACCGGTCACACCACTTTGCACGCGAACACGGAGGTTCCTCGTGCGCGAATACAGCGCCCCCGCCGCCAATCCGGTGACCGACGACGAGAACCTCGCGGACGTCGTCTGGGCGAACGCCGAGCGGTTCTCCGATGTCGTGAGTTTCCGCCGCCAGGTCGACGGAACCTGGCTGGACATCACCGCCAAGGATTTCGCCGCCCAGGTTCTGGCCGTGGCCAAGGGAATGGCCCAGGCGGGCATCGCACCGGGCGACCGGATCGGGCTCATGTCCAAGACCCGCTACGAATGGACCCTGATCGATTTCGCGATCTGGGCCGCCGGAGCGGTCACCGTCCCGATCTACGACACCTCCTCGGCCGAGCAGGTCCACTGGATCCTTTCGGACTCGGCGGCGAAGGGCGTGTTCGTCGAGACCGACGAACACCTCGCGACGCTGGAGTCGGTCAAGGGCCGCCTCGACACGCTCGAGCACACCTGGCAGATCGAGGCCGCGGACAAGCCCGCTGTCGACCACCTCACCGCGCAGGGCGCCGAGCTGAGCGACGACGACCTGCACGAACGCCGCCGCTCGGTGAAGGCCGGCGACCTCGCCACGATCGTGTACACCTCGGGCACCACCGGCCGTCCCAAGGGCGTCGAGCTGACGCACCGGAACCTCCTCTCCGAGATCCGCGCCGACATCGCCGCGTTCCCGCAGCTGATGGAGCAGGGCAACTCGCTGCTGGTGTTCCTGCCGCTCGCGCACGTCCTCGCCCGCGCCATCGCGGTGACCGCGCTCAGTGCGCGGGTAACCCTCGGGCACACCTCGGACGTCAAGAACCTCGTCGCCGACCTCGGCACGTTCCGGCCGACGTTCGTCGTCGCCGTCCCGCGAGTGTTCGAGAAGGTCTACAACAGCGCGAAGCAGAAGGCGCACGGCGACGGCAAGGGCAAGATCTTCGACGCCGCCGAAGCCACCGCCGTCGCCTACAGCCAGGCCCAGGACACCGGCGGCGCCGGGCTGGGCCTCAAGGTCAAGCACGCGCTGTTCGACAAGCTCGTCTTCAGCAAGCTGCGCGCGGCCCTCGGCGGCCGGTGCGTCGCGGCGGTGTCCGGCGGTGCCCCGCTCGGCGTGCGGCTGGCGCACTTCTTCCGCGGCATCGGCGTCCCGGTGTTCGAAGGCTACGGCCTGACCGAGACGTCCGCGGCGGCCTGCGTCGGGACCCAGGACGGGTTCCGCGTCGGCACCGTGGGACGGCCCGTCGCCGGCACCTCGGTGCGGATCGCCGACGACGGCGAGATCCTGCTGAAGGGCGACGTCGTGTTCAGCGGCTACTTCAACAACGCCGAAGCGACCGCCGAAGCGCTGGAAGACGGCTGGTTCCACACCGGCGACCTCGGCGAACTGGACACCGACGGGTTCCTCAAGATCACCGGGCGCAAGAAGGAGATCATCGTCACCGCGGGCGGCAAGAACGTCGCCCCGTCCGGGCTCGAAGACTCCATCAAGGCCAGCCCGCTGGTCAGCCAGGCGATGGTCGTCGGCGACCAGCGGCCGTTCATCGGCGCGCTGATCACCATCGACGAGGAGTACTTCCCGTCGTGGAAGTCGCAGCACGGCAAGCCTTCCGACGCCACGGTGTCGGATCTGGCCGGTGACGCCGAACTGCGCGCCGAAGTCCAGCAGGCCGTCGACCAGGCCAACAGCGCGGTGTCGCAGGCCGAGGCGATCAAGAAGTTCACGATCCTCTCGAAGGACTTCACCGAGGCAGGCGGGGAGATCACGCCGAGCCTGAAGCTGAAGCGCAACATCGTGAACAAGAACTACGCGAACGACATCGAAGCTCTCTACAAGAAGTAGCTCATTGCGCGTGAAGGCGGCTGCGAGGGGGCGGTCCGGTGGGTCGTGAGTGGTAAGTGCCGTTCTAACGGCACTTACCACTCACGACCACCCCAGCCCAGCGCAGACCACCGGGGCCAGACGTTGCGAACGCCACTTTCGCAACGCACCCACCCCGGCCCAGCGAACGTCCACAGTAGACAGAAGCGCCGTGAAGGCCTCCTTCGCTACCTTCAGGGTAGGGAAGGAGGCCTTCACGGACTTGCGCTTCGCGGCCTCAGCCGATCTTGGCGTCCCACTCGATGTGGTGCTGGTACAGCCAGTTCCGGTCCCTGTCCGACGTCGTCCCCGACGACACCGCGGCGCTGCTCGCCACCAGTTTCTCGACCCGCGCCCGCCGCAGCCGCTCGTAGGCCGCGAAAGCCGTTGGCGCGTCAGGAAGATCCCGCAGGCACTGCGCCAGCACGACGCTGTCTTCCAGCGCCATCGACGCTCCCTGCCCCGCGGCGGGCGACGCGGCGTGTGCCGCGTCGCCGACGAGCACCATCGACGAGTTGGACCACACCGGCGTCGAAGGCACGTCGTAGGAGTGACCGCCGAAGACGTCGTCCCCCGTCGACGCGATGATCTCCGCGGCGGGCAACGGTTCCCCGTCGAAAGCGACCAAAGCCGCCGTGCGCCATTCCGCCGGGGTCAGGCCGGATCGCACTCCTTCGGCCGTCGGAAGCCGCGCGAACCAGTACGTCGAGCCGTCGGGGGCGCTCGTGTAGCCGAAGAACGCGTGCAGGCTCTGGACCATCCGATAGAGCGACGGCGCCTGCGGGACCCTCGTGTCGGTCGTGTAGCCGTAGACGACGTCGAGGCCCGTCGAGCGCGGAGGTGGGCACGACGGGTCGATGACGGTGCGGACGACCGACCGCAGGCCGTCGGCCCCGATCAGGATGTCGCCCTCGGCGGCAGTCCCGTCCTCGAAGCGGGCGATACCCGGCGAAGCGGAAACCAGCCGCTTCCCGCGCTCGAAGGTGATCCCTCGCGAGATCGCTTCCTCTTGCAGCGCATGGTAAAGCGCCGCGCGCGTCAGGGTGCGCGGCCCGGCCAGCCCGTCCAGATCGAACGAACGCCGCTCGACGGTCTTCCCGTCCGGCGTGACGAGTTCGAGGCCGACGGCGGCGAAGGAGTTCTCGACCACCGGCCCCTCGGCGCCGATCGCGCGCAGGGCGTCCATGCCGTTGTGCATGATCGTCAGGAACGCGCCCGCGTCCTCGCCGCCGGACGAATGCGCCTCGTGGACGCTCGCCTCGATCCCGGCCCGCCGCAACGCCATCGCGGTCACCGTGCCCGAGATGCCGCCGCCGATGATCACTGCCTTCACCGCGAAACCCCCTGTCGTGTCGCCGACACCCGACGGTACCGGGGAAACGGCGACACGACAGGAGGGAATCACGCGCCGCCGCTGGCGACGATGTCGCCGTTGACCCCCTTCGGGAAGAACCCGCCCGCCTTCACCGGGCCCGGGTTCAGGTAGACGACGTTGAGCACCCTGTCGGCGCCGCGGCCGAAGCAGATGCCGTTGTTGTCGGTCGGCACGATGTTGGCCTGGTTGCCGAGCACGATGCCCTGGTCGTCGTCGCCGGGACCGTCGAGCGTGTCGCGGGCGTTGGAGATCTTGGCCGCCGCGTCGCCGAGGTCCCGGTCGAACAGCGACGTCCGGATGGTGGCGGCGTGATAGGCCTCGGCGGCCAGGATGCCGGCGGCCGCGTCCAGGAACGTCTTGTTGGTGATCAGCGGGGCGGCGCCCTTGTACGCCGTCACGCCGACGTCCTCGAACAGGAAGGCCGCGAGCAGGAAGTTCTTCTCGTGGGCGAACGGGTCGAACTGCTGGTACTCGCTGATCAGCCCGGCCGCCTTCGCGGCGGCGGTGAAGCTGTCCTTGAGGTCGATTTCGGGCCGTGACACCGCGGCCTCGCCCAGCGCGCCGCGCAGGAACTTGACGTGCGCGACCTCGTCGCCCGCGATCTCCTTCGCGAACTGGTTCAGCGCCTTGTCGTGGAACATCACCTTCTTGCCGCCCGTCACCCCGCCCTGGGTGCCGACACCGCCGGTGAGGTCGTCCGGCAGCCCGTGGCCGTAGACGGCGAAGGAGTAGAACTCGGCTTCGAGATACTCCAGGTTGAGCGCGAAGTTGAGCACGGCGGCGTCGCTGGGGGCGGCAGCGGCGTCACCGGCCGCTGCGGCCTCACCCGTCGCGGAAGCGGACGAGGTGGCCTGCACCCCGAGGTAGGTCGCGCCGACGACGCCGAGGCCCGCCGCGCCGGCGGCCTTCAGGAACCGGCGGCGATCCGTGCGGTTCTCGGCGCTGCGCGAGATCAGGGTACGAACGAAGGGCTTTCCGAACACGAGTGGTTCCTCTCGTCTTTGCGGTGCACACCCACCCACTCGGACGTTCGGAACCACCCGTGACCCGGATTGGAAAAGATCTCGAACTTATTTCTTCGTCGCCGCGGCAAGACGAACGCAGACGACGAGACCGCGGATGGCCTCTTCGACTTCGGCCAGCTCGGGGAAGGTCGGGGCGATGCGGATGACGGCGTCTTCGGGGTCGTCGCCATACGGGTGCGTCGCACCGGCGGGGGTCAGGGCGATGCCCGCCTCCTTGGCCAGCCGCACGACCTCCTTGGCGGTCCCGGACGGCACGGTCAGCGAGATGAAGTACCCGCCGGTCGGCTTGGTCCAGGACGCGAGGCCCGATTCGCCCAGTTCCTTGGTCAGGATCTCGTCGACGGCCGCGAACTTCGGCCCGATGAGCTCGGCGTGCTTGCGCATGTGCGCGCGGACGCCGTCCTCGTCGCGCAGGAACTGCGCGTGGCGGAGCTGGTTGACCTTGTCCGGTCCGATGGTCCGCTTGCCGATGAGGCCGGTCCACCAGGCCAGGTTGGCCTCGGAAGCGCCGAAGAAGCCGACGCCGCCACCGGCGTAGGTCACCTTCGAGGTGGAGCCGAAGACGAACGCGCGGTCGGCGTTGCCGTGCTCGGCGCAGAGCGCCAGCAGGTCGGCCAGCGGCGCCTCGGCGTCGGTGAGGTGGTGCACGGCGTAGGCGTTGTCCCAGAAGATCCGGAAGTCCGGGGCGGCCGTGGTCATCGTGGCCAGGCGGCGCACGGTGTCGTCGCTGTAGGTGACGCCGGTCGGGTTGCTGTACTTCGGCACGCACCAGATGCCCTTGATCGCGGCGTCCTCGGCGACGAGACGCTCGACGACGGCCATGTCCGGGCCGGTCTCGGTGAGCGGCACCTGGATCAGCTCGATACCGAAACGCTCGGCCAGCGCGAAGTGGCGGTCGTAGCCGGGCACCGGGCACAGGAACTTGACGCTCGGCTCGTCGGCCCAGCGGCGCTCGGCTCCGGGCAGCTTGCCGAGGAAGGCCTGCACGATCGAGTCGTGCATGAGCTCCAGGCTGGAGTTGCCCGCGGCCAGCAGCTGCCCGGCCGGGACCTGTAGAGGCCCGGCGAAGATGCGACGGAGCTCGGGCAGGCCCTTGAGGCCGCCGTAGTTGCGGACGTCCGTGCCGTCCTCGGCCTTGCGCACGTCTCCGGGGAGCCCGAGCAGTCCGTCGGCGAGGTCCAGCTGGCGGGGGGACGGCTTGCCGCGGGTGATGTCCAGGGAGAGGCCACGGTCGACGAGGGCCGCGTAGTCGCGGCGGGCGCTCTCGACATCGACAGGTGCAGTGGTCATGCCTAACGCTAAACCCGGCGGCCGATCGGCGTGAGACGAGGGTGGCCCTAGGCCCGCGCACGCAAGATCGGATAACGATTCCGGCGCGTTTTTCACCATTCGTAACGAGGCCAAATCCCCTATTGGGAAGGCCGCCGTTCCCGCATTCTCGATAGCACGAGGAAAAGGGGAGAAAATGGGAGCGAAGAACTGGGCGGCGATCACGCTGATGGCGGCGGGCACCTTGGCGGCGTGCGCGGTACCCAATCAGGGAACGGCGACTCCGGCCGTCGCGGTGGCCGCTCCGCCGAACACGATCGTGATCCAGCCACCGGCCGCCGCGGCCCCGCCGCAGACGGTTTATGTCGCACCACCGGCGACGCGGACGGTCTATCCCGCCCCCGCGGTCCCGGTGGCGCAAACGGTGATCGCCTACTACGACGCGCTCAACCGGCGTGATTTCCTCACCGCGTGGAATCTCGGCGGTCAGCGGCTGGCGAAAGGCGGCACTTATGCCTCCTACGTCAAGGGATTCGCGACGACGTCGTGGGACACGCTCATCGTGACGGATGTCCGGGGCAACACGGTGTACGTCGATCTTTCGGCCCGTCAGACCGATGGTTCGGCGCGGAATTTCTCCGGTTCCTACACCGTTTCCGGTGGCGCGATCACCGGGGCGAACATGAAGCGTCTCTCGTGATCAAAGGGCGGTCAGCTGGGAGATCTTCCACCGGCCGTCGACGCGTTGGGCGGTGACCGAAAGCTGGGAGACCGCCGACTGCGGGGCGCCTCCCCCGGCGGCGATCGTCTGCTGGTCGAGGAACAAGAGCACTTCGGCCTGGTCTCCGCGCAAGGATCGGACGCCGAGTGAACGGACCGTCGTCGTGCGCACCAGCTTCTGCTCTTCGGCCCGTTTCCGTGCCGACGCGAACTGGTCGCGGTACTGCCCTGTCGCCTCACCGGTCAGCACGTCGGCCGCGGCCCGCTCGGTCCGCGCGAGGTTGCTGTAGTCGTAGGAGAAGACGGCCTTCACCCCGGCGCCGACCTGGTCCGCGACCTCGGCCGTGGCGGCCTGGTCCACCAGCGCCGCGTTGCCGTCCGAGCCCAGCGAGGACGCCTGGAGGCCGAACCACACCGCGCAGCCGGTGGCCAGCGCGATGATCGCGATCAGGAGCCGCGGACCGCGCCCGGTCACGAGCCCGCCGCCTGCACCGCGCTGACCTTCCAGCCGTCCTCGACGCGCTGGTAGTCGACGATCAACCTGCTGACCTTGGGCGCGGCCGATCCGCCGCCGGTGCTGACCCGCACGTCGAGCACGGCCAGCAGCCTCGCCGTCCCGGCGGCCGCGTCGAGTTCGGTGACGGCGGTCTGCTTGAGCTTGGCGGTGGCGACGGTCTTGCCCGTGTTCGCGCGATCGATCTGGATCTGCCGGTCCCCGGTGAGGTCCTTGCCGAGCCGTCCCGTGGTGACACCGAGCCAGCGGTCGACGTCCTGGGCCCCGCTGCGGTAGTCGATCGTGTTGAGCACTTCGAGCTGGCCGGACGCGGCGGTGAGGACGGCTACGCGTTCGCGGCCGCGGGCCAGGCCGTCGTCCCGGGCGGCGCTCCACCAGGACCAGCCGAACCAGGCGGCCGCGAGGACCGCCAGCGCGGCGACGACGGTCAAGGCACGGGTGAGCACTACTTGCCGCCCAGCAACGCGCCCAGGCCACCCGGCGCGGATCCGGTGAGCAGGTTCAGCACGCCCGGCAGCTGAGCGGATTCCGCCGCCTGAGGAGTCTGCTTCGGCCGCTCCGGGACCGCGGGCGGCTTCCCGGCGTACGGGGCGTTCTGCGAGCCTCGGACGCCGGTGGGGCTTCCCGGCGGCTCGGCGCAGTAGGCCTGCGTGTTCACCGGCGCTTCGGTGGTGTCGTTGGCGGGACGCTGCTTCGTGCCCTCGTAGCCCTTCGTGCACGAGACCGGGTCGAAGAAGTTGAACACGACGCCGAGGTGACCCGTGCCGTCCGGCGACGTCGACCGCGAGAACGCCGAGATGATCGGATACGCGACCAGGAGTTCCTCGATCGCGTCGGTGCGGGCGGAGGTGATCTGGGCGGTGGTGAGCGCGTTCGCGAACAGGACCCCGAGGTCGGTCCCCGAAACCGCGAGCACGTCGCTGATCTGGCGGCTCAGCTTGGGCGCCTCGTCGATGACGCGCCGCAGATCCGGGTCGGACGTCTTCAGCTGCGCGGCGATCGTCTTCAGCCCGCTGGAGAACTGGGTGATGTTGTCCGCCTGCCGCCGCTGCGTGTCCAGCACCGTCCGCGAGTTCGCCAGCAGGCCCTGGGTGTCGGGCAGGTACTGGGTCGCGGTCGCGGTGAGCGATCCGGTGCTGTCCAGCAGTTGCCGCAGGTCCGGGCCGGCGTTGGCGAACGCCTCGTAGGTCTCGTCGACGACGGTCTTCAGCGACTCCGGCTTCACACTCGACACCAGTTTGTCCAAATTGGACAGCACGGTGTCCGGCCCGAGCGGGATCGAGGTCTTGTCCCGTTCGATGACCGAGCCCGCGGCCAGGTACGGCCCGTTTTCGTGCATGGGCAGCAGATCGACGTACTGCTCCCCCACCGCCGACCGGTTCGCGACCGCGGCCTTGGTGTCCGCGGGGATCTTCGGCGCCCCGGAATCGATGTCGAGGCCGAGGTCGACGCCGTGCTCGGTGAGCGTCATCGACGAGACCTTGCCGACCGCGACGCCGCGGTAGGAGACCTCGGCGTTGACGAAGATCCCGCCGGAGTCCACGAGCTGCGCGGTGACGAGGTAGCCGCGGGTGCCGAACAGCCTGTCCAGCCCGGCGTACTTGCCGCCCGCGTAGACGACCGAAACCACCGCGATGACGAGGAACACCGCCATCTGGATCTTGGTCTTGCGCGTGATCACCGGCCACCTCCCAGGATCGGCCCGAGGATCCCGCCGAGCACGCCGCCCAGGACGTCCCCTTGGGGCGTTTGCGGAGTCTGTGGCAGATCGCCGGCGGGCAGCGGCAGCACCGGCGGCGCGGCGCCGCCGGAGAACGGGATCGCGCCGGGCGTGCCGGTGCCCTGGGTCCCCGGCAGTCCGATGATCGGCTGCGACGAGTTGTTCATGTTCTCCAGGAAGGTGTCCAGGTTCAGGTCGATCTTGGCTTCGACGTTCGCGTAGTCACCCTTGATCACGTTGCCCGCGTAGTCCGGGAACGGGTACGTGAGCAGGATCCGCAGCGCCGTCGGCAGGTCCTGGCCCGCCTCGGTCAGCTTCTTCAGCGTCGGCTGCAGCGCTCGGAGGTTCGCCACCAGCGAGTCCTTGCTGGCGTTGATCGTTTCGGTCGCGACCCCGGACAGCGTGTTCAGCGACTGGAGCATGCCGACGAGCTGATCCCGTTGTTCGGTCACGACCTTGAGCCCCGGCGAGAGGTTGTCGAGCGCGTTCGTGAGGTTTTGCGTCTGGCCGACCAGGGTTTTGGACAACTTGTCGATACCGTCGATGGCGCGCAGGATCTCGCCCTTGTGCCCGTCGAGTTCGGTGGCCAGCTTGTCCACTTGGGACAGCAGCCCACGGACCTCGGCCTCGTTGCCGGTGAGCGCTTCGTTCAGTTCGTGGCTGATCTTCTGGATCTGCTCGACCCCGCCGCCGTTGAGCAGCAGGGAAAGCGCGCCGAGGACCTCTTCGACCTCGGGGTTGCGGTTCGTGCGGTCCAGCGGGATCTTCGCGCCCTCTGCGAGCGTTCCCTCGGGCTTTTCGGGGGCGTGCAGGTCGACGAACTTCTCCCCCAGCAGGCTCGACTGTCGCAGTTCGGCCCGCGCGTTGGCGGGCAGCGCGATGTCGCCGTTGACGATCATGTTCACCCACGCCGACCGGGTGTCCGGCGCGAGGTCGATCTTCTCGACCCGGCCGACCGAGACGTCGTTGACCTTCACGGTCGCCTGCGGCACGAGGTCGAGGACGTCGGAGAACTGCGCGGACAGCCGGTACGGATGGTCACCGAGGTCCGCTCCGCCGGGCAAGGGAGTGTTGTACAGGCCCGAGAAACCTCCGTCACTGCAGCCGGCCAGCACCAGGACGCCCGCCATCACTCCCGCGATCCTCTGTCGCTGCCTCATTTCGGGAGCCCCTTGGCCATGACGTCGATCAGCGGGAGCGGCAACGGCGGCAGTTCGCCGCTCTGCAGCGAAGCCAGCACCTGCGGGATCGACGGGAGTTTCAGCGTGCCGTCGAGGACCGGCGCGAGCTGCTTGCAGATGTTGCCCAGCGCGTCCGGGATCGGTTTCGGCGTGCTCGCGCTGATCAGGCGGCACACGGTCAGGATCGGCGGATGCGTGAGCTCGTTCAGGTTGTCCCGCACCGCGATCGTGCCGGACGCCGCGTCGTAGGAGTTGATGAAGTTGGTCGCCCCGGTCGGCGCGATGTCGATCACCTCGGCGAGGGAGGCCCGCTGATCCACGAGCACCTTCGTCAGCCCGGCCAGCTTGTCCACATTGGACGAAAGCAGGTCCTTGTTCTCCGCGACGAACTTCTCGACGTCGCCCATCGCCGTCGCCAGGGAGTTCAGCGCCGCGCCGACGTCGGCCGAGTCCGCGGCGAGGAACCCGCTCACATCCGCGGCCCGGCGGTAGAACTCGTTGAGCTGCTTGTCGCTGTCGGCCAGCGCCCCGGTGAAGGAGTTCAGGTTCTGCACCGTGGTGAACAGGTCGCCCTTGGAGCTGTCCAGGGTCTTGGCCAGTTCGGACAGCCTCGTCACCGTGGTGTTGAGGTTCTTCCCGTTGCCGTCGAGGTTCGCCGCCGCGGTGTCGAGCACGTCGGACAGCGCGCCGTTCTTGTTGGCACCGTTGGGTCCCAGGCTGGTCGAGAGCTTGTCGAGGCTCGTGTAGAGGTCGTCGAGTTCGGCCGGTGTGGCCGTTGTCTCCTTGGCGATCACCGTGTCCGCGGCCATTTCGGGGCCGCTCTCGTAGGCCGGGGTCAGCTGCACGTAACGGTCGCTCACCAGGCTCGGCGCGACGACGACGGCGCCCGCGTCGGCCGGGATCGGGGTGTCTTCGTCGACCCGCATGTCGACCCGGACAGCCTCACCCTGCGGCGTGACCCCGGTGATCTCGCCGACCTTCACCCCGAGCACCCGGACCGACGAACCCGCGTAGAGACCGACGGTCTTGCCGAAGTAGGCGCTGATCCGCGTCCCGCCGGGATCCTTGAACACCAGCCACAGCCCGGCCGTCACGATCAGTACGAGGACACAGGCGAAGGCGACCCACGTGTACAGCGTCCGCCCGGTGCGCGTGTGGATGGTCATCGCCCGCCCACCCCCTGGTTCGGCGCCGCGATCGGCGGGGTGCAGCCCTCCGGGTTGACCTGGAACGCGCCCGCGATGATCGTCGGCGGCAGCAGCCCGCACAGGTAGCCCTCGAACCAGCGCCCGTTCCCGGTCGCGTTGGCGCCGACGCGGGCGAACGGCGCCATCAGCGCGAGGCTGCGGCTGAGGTTGTCCTGGTTACGCTGCAGGATGTCGGTGACCTTGCCGAGTTTCTCCAGCGTCGGTTTCATCTGCTGCCGGTTGTCGGCGACGAGCCCGGACAGCTGCGCGGAGACCTGTTGCGTGCCCTTGAGCAACGTGCTGATCGCGTCCTTCCGGTTCTGCAGTTCGGCGAGCAGGAGATTGCCGTCGTCGAGGATCCGTTTCAGCTGGGCGTTGCGATCGGACAGCGTCTTGGACACCTTGCTCGTGTTGGACAGCAACGTCTTCAGGTCACCGTCGCGAGAAGACACCGTCTTGGACAAGGAGGAAAGCCCGCCCAACGCGTCCTTCAGGTACTGGGGACTGTCCTTGAGCGCGTCGGAGAGGACGGTGAAACTCGTCGCGAGCTGCGCGGTGTCGATGTCGCCGACCGTGCCCGAAAGCTGCTGGAACGCGTCCTGCAGTTCGAACGGCGTCCGCGTGCGGTCGAGCCCGATGGTGCTGTTCGGGTCCTGGTTCGCCTTGCCTTTCGGGGTCAGCGCCAGGAACTTCTCGCCGAGCAGCGTCTTGATCTCGATCGACGCGGCGGTGGCGTCGCCGACCCTCGCGTCCTTGACCCGGAACTTCACCAGCACCTTCTTGCCCGCCAGCTCCACCGAGCTGACCTGGCCGACCTTGACGCCGGCGATCTGGACCTCGTTGTCCGGCGCGAGCCCGGCCGATTCACCGAAGTACGCGGAGTACGTCGTCCCGCTGCCGAAGAGCGGGATCCGGTCGGAGAAGTACGTGGTCGCCGTGATCAGCACGATCAGGATGAGCGTCACCCCGCCGACCACGGCCTGGTTGCGTTCCTTGAGCGGCTTCACGGCCCGCACCTCTCCGGTCGCTGCGTGCCGGGCAGCGGCGTGATCGGCAGTTCGATGTTGAGCGACTTGATGCCGATGCTGCCGGAGATCCCGCACAGGTAGTAGTTGAACCAGCTGCCGTAGCTCAGCGTCCTGGTGAACTTCTGCAGGTTGCCCGGCAGCACCTGCAGGAGGTGATCGAGCAGCTGCTCCGAATCGCCGAGGTTCTGCGACAGCGCGCCGAGCTGCGCGACGTCGTCCTTGATGGCCGGCCGCGCGTCGGCGAGCAGGCCGGTCGTGGCGACGGTGAGGTCGCCCAGTGCCTTGACCGCGTCGCCGATCGGCTGCCGCTGCTCGGCGAGCCCGGTGACCAGCCGCTGGGTCTGGTCGATCAGCTCGCCCAGCTGCGGCGAGCGCTTCTCGACCGTGCCGAGCACGGTGTTGAGGTTCGCGATGACGTCACCGATGATCTTGTCCTTGCCCGCGATGGCCGACGTGACCGACGCGGTGTGCGCGAGCAGGCTGGTGATCGTGCCGCCCTCGCCCTGGAAGACCTGGATGATCTCGTAGGAGAGCTTGTTGACGTCCTCGGGGTTCAGCGCGCGGAAGAGCGGTTTGAAGCCGTTGAAGAGGACTGTCAGGTTCAGGGCCGGTTTGGTGCGCTCGGGCGGGATGGTGCCACCGCGCGGCAACGACTTCTCGTCCCCGATGTCGGTGCCGAGCGAGAGGTACCGCTGGCCGACCAGGTTGCGGTACTTGATGGTCGCGGTCACCGACGCGGGCAGCCGGTGGGTGGTCTGGATGTCGAAGTGGACCTGGGCGAAGTTCTTCTCGCCCTCTTCGACCTCGATGCTGCCGACCTGCCCGACCTTCACGCCGACGATGCGGACGTCGTCACCCTCCTTGAGCCCGGACGCGTCGGTGAACTTGGCCGTGTAGCCGGAGGTCTCGCCGAAGTTGGTGTTCGCGATGGTGGCGCCGAGGATCGCGGTGAGCAGCACGGTGACCACCGCGAAGACGAGGATCTTGACCAGATCCGGGACGAAGGACCTCATCGGACCGCCCTCCAGACCGCGGGAAAAGGTGGCGGTGAGTGGTCGGTACCGGTGGTCGTGAGTGGCGATTCGTGTTCTAACCCGAATCGCCACTCACGACCAGCTTGATCCGGGCGTGTCCGCAGGTCGTTCTCCTGGCTCATCGGAGCTCCACCTCCGCCCCGCGGTACAGCGGCCCCACCAGCAGGCTGCCCCAGTTCGGCACCTGGTCCGGCGTCGTCCCCAGCGCGGGCGACACGAGCAGGTCGATCAGCCGCTGTTCGTCCGGTGTGTTCACCACCGAACCGCCGGCGCTCCCGCCCGCGGGCAAGGTCCCGTTCGAGGGCAGCCTTCCGTCCGGGTCGCGCGGCGGCGCGGGCTTCGAGGACCCGTCGTCGATCGCGCCGTCCGGCGGATACTGCGGCCAGCGACCCGGCGGCGGCACCTCCGGGTAGCACCGCGGGCCGCGTTTGTCGTCGTACTTCGGTTCGTCGACTCCGGGCAGGTACTTGCCGCGGCTCGGCGTGAACTCGATGGTCACCCGGCTGACCTCGGGATGCGCGGTGCCCTTGCCGAACGCGAGTTCCGCGCGCGGCACCGATCCGGCGAGTTGTTTGAGCAGGCACGGGTACTCCGGCGCGTATTTCGCGAGGACGTCCAGCGTGGGCTGGAGGCTGGTGGTGAGGCGGATCAGGTTGTCCTGGTTCACTTTCAGGAAGCTCGTCAAGTCGAGCGAAGCCGCGGTCACCGTCGAATAGACGTCGGCGAGCCCGCGCTGGCTCTCGACCAGGGTCTTGCTCGTGGTGGTCAGATCCGACAGCGCGGCCAGCAGATCCGGCGCGGCCTTGTCGTAGATCTTGGCGGCGTCGGCCAGTCCGGTGATGTCGGCCTTGAGGTCGGGCAGGGACGGGTTCACTTTCCCGAGATAGTCCGAAAGTCCCGCCATCGTCGCACCGAGTTGCTTGCCCTGGCCGTCCAAAGCGGACGCGACGGCGTTCAGCGTGCTGGCCATCTTCTCCGGCTGGACGGCCTGCAGCAACGGCATCACGTTGCCGAGCACGGTTTCCAGCTCGATCGCGCTGCTGCTGCGGTCCTGCGGGATGACGTCGCCCTCGCCGATGTGCCGCTCGGGCTTCTCGGGAACCTGCAAAGCCACGTACCGCTCGCCGAACAGCGTCTTCGGCAGCAGCCGCGCGGACACGTTCGACGGGATGACCTTGGTCTTGTCCGGCTGCAGCGCCAGGTCCATCGTCGCGTGGTCGCCGTGGGCCTGGATCGACCGCACCTCCCCGACGACCATCCCGCGCACCTTGACGTCCGCGCCCTCGCGCATCTGGTTGCCGATGCGGTCGGTCTCCAGTTTCACCAGGGTCACCGTGGTGAAGGCCTTCTGGTAGAAGGCGATGGTGGTGACGAAGAACAGCACGACCACCACGAGGAAGACCAGCCCCAGCACCTGGTGCCGGAGCCGTCGAAGCAGAATCCCCCTGTTCACCCGGAAATCCTCACCGTCGTCGTGGCGCCCCAGATCGCGAGGCTCAGGAAGAAGTCGAGTACCGAGATCAGCACGATCGACGTCCGCACCGCGCGGCCGACGGCGATCCCCACCCCGGCGGGCCCGCCGCTGGCGGTATAGCCGTAATAGCAATGGGAAAGGATGACGAGCACGCTGAAGATGATCACCTTGAGGAACGACCAGAGCACGTCCTCGGGCGGCAGGAACAGCGTGAAGTAGTGGTCGTAGGTGCCCGCCGACTGGCCGTAGAGCCAGATGGTGATCTGCCGCGAGGCGAGGTAGGACGAGAGCAGGCCGACGGCGTAGAGCGGGATGACAGCGCTGACGCCGGCGATCACCCGCGTCGTCACGAGGTACGGCAGGCTCGGCACGCCCATCACTTCGAGCGCGTCGATCTCCTCGGAGATCTTCATCGCGCCGAGTTGCGCGGTGAACCCGCAGCCGACGGTGGCCGAGAGCGCGAGCCCCGCCGAGAGCGGCGCGACCTCGCGAGTGTTGAAGTAGGCGGAGATGAACCCCGTCAGCGCGGCCGTGCCGAGCTGGTTCAGCGCCGAGTAGCCCTGCATGCCGACGATGAGCCCGGTGAACAGCGTCATCCCGATCATCACGCCGAGCGTCCCGCCGATCACCGCGAGCGCGCCGGTGCCGAAGCTGACTTCGGTCAGCAGGCGGAAGACCTCACGGCCGTAGCGCCGGATCGTGCGCGGGGTCCAGGCGAGCGCCCGGAAGTAGAAGGAAAGCTGGCCGCCGAAGCCTTCCAGCATCGCGCCAGGGCGCGCGATGATCTCCAGGGTCCGGTCCGAAACAGCGGGTTCGGCTGCCATGTCACATCGCCTTCGGCGGCACGATCCGCAGGTAGATCGCCGTCAGCACGACGTTGATCAGGAACAGCAGCAGGAACGTGATGACCACGGCCTGGTTCACCGCGTCGCCGACGCCCTTCGGCCCGCCCGCCGGGTTCAGCCCGCGGAAGGCCGCGACCACGCCGGCGACGAAACCGTAGAGGAGCGCCTTGATCTCGCTGACCCACAGATCCGGCACCTGTGCGAGCGCGTTGAAGCTGGCGAGGTACGCGCCCGGGGTGCCGCCCTGCATGACGACGTTGAAGAAGTAGCCGCCGAGCACCCCGACGACGCTGACCAAACCGTTCAGCAGGACCGAAACCACGATCGCCGCCAGCACGCGGGGCACGATCAGGCGCTGGATCGGGTTGACCCCGAGAACCTCCATCGCGTCGATCTCTTCGCGGATCTTGCGGGCGCCGATGTCGGCGCAGACCGCGCTGCCGCCCGCACCCGCCACCAGCAGCGCGGTGATCAGCGGGCTCGCCTGCTGCACGATCGCGAGCGCGCTCGCCGCGCCGGTGAACGACTGCGCGCCGATCTGCTGGGTCAGCGATCCCAGTTGCAGGGCGATGACCGCGCCGAACGGGATCGCCACCAAAGCCGTCGGCAGGATGGTGACACTGGCGAAGAACCAGCACTGCTGGATCCATTCGCGGAACTGGAACGGGCGTTTGAAGATCGCCCGCAGGACTTCCCACGACAGGGTCGCGAGCTTGCCGACCTGGGTGAGCGCACCCATACCCGGGACGGACACCGTCGCTCCCACAGAACCTCCCAGTCGCCTGCCCCGAGTCTTACTCCACCCGCTGACGCACCGTTGCGTTAGCGGTGTTCACTCTGCTCTCGGCACCTCCGCGTCAGAACTTGAGGGCGTGCGTCGCCGTCGCGCCGCCGTCGGCGACGAACTCCGAGCCCGTGCTGTACGAACTTTCGTCGCTGGCCAGGAACAGCACGAGTTTCGCGATGTCCTCCGGCTGCCCGACGCGGCCCAGGGCGACCTTCTTGCCCACCCACGACATGTCGATCTTCTGCCCGCCCGCCGCCGCGGCGACCATCGGCGTGTCGATCGCGCCGGGATGGACCGAATTGACCCGGATGTTCTTCGCGCCGAGTTCGAGCGCCGCGACCTTGGTCATGCCGCGGATCGCGAACTTGCTCGCGGTGTAGGCGACGAGGTACGGCATCCCGGCGAGTCCTTCCACAGAGGACACGTTGACGATGGAGCCGCCTCCGGCCCCGGTCATCGGTTCAACGACCGAACGCATCCCGAGAAACGCCCCGATCTGATTGACCCGCATGACGCGTTCGTAGTCGGCGAGCGTGGTCTTCCCGAGCTCCGAGAAGTGCAGGATGCCCGCGTTGTTGACCAGCACCGTCGGCGGGCCGAACTTTGTCTGGGTCCGCTGGATCGCGGCGTCCCACTCGGCTTCGTCGCCGACGTCGAGATGCTGGTAGACGGCCGATTCACCGAGTTCGGCGGCGAGTTTCTCGCCGTCGAGGTCGTTGATGTCGGCGATCACCACGCGCGCGCCCTCGGCGACGAACAGCCGCGCGGCCGCCTCGCCCTGCCCGCGGGCACCGCCGGTGATCAGGGCCACCTTGCCGTCGAGCCTGCCCATCGTCATCTCCTCACGGCAGCGACATGATTTCGGATGCGGAGAACATGCGTTCCGGGTCGCGGTCGGCGAAGTAGCCGCCCACGTCCGCGACGAGTTCTTCGGCGGTCCAGGTCCCGTTGACGGTGTCGAACCGCTGTTCCACCGACGGTGGCCGCATGAGCGCGACCATCCCGCCGTAGACGAGGAAGACCTGGCCGTTGACGCGATCGGACTCGGGCGAGCAGAGGAAGGACACGAACGGCGCGACGTGGTCGACCGAAAGCGGGTCGATCCCTTCCGGCGCGTCGGCACCGAAGACGCCTTCGGTCATCGCGGTGCGGGCGCGCGGGCAGATCGCGTTGGCGCGGACGCCGTAGCGGGAAAGACCGCGCGCGGTGGAGACGGTGAGCGCCGCGATGCCCGCCTTGGCCGCACCGTAGTTCGGCTGGCCGGGGGCGCCGAGCAGGAACGACTCCGACGCGGTGTTGACCACGCGGCCGTACACCGGCGCGCCGTCCACTTTGGACTTGTCACGCCAGTACGCCCCGGCGTTGCGGGAAAGCAGGAAGTGCCCGCGAAGATGGACCCGGAGCACCGTGTCCCATTCCTCGTCGGACATCGAGAAGAGCATCCTGTCCCGAAGGACGCCCGCGTTGTTGACAAGGACGTGGAGTCCGCCGAAGTGGTCGACTGCGGCGGTGAGCAGCGCGTCCGCGGTGGAGGACTCGGACACGTCGCCGGTCACCGCGACGGCCTTGCCGCCTTCGGCCTCGATCTCGTCGGCCACCACCTGCGCGGCGGTCGACACGTCGTTGACCACCACCGACGCCCCCGCCGCGGCCAGCGCCAGCGCCTCGGCCCGGCCGAGTCCCGCGCCGGCTCCGGTCACGATGGCCGTCTTGCCGTCCAAACTCACTCCGGGCCTCCCGCCTTTCCCCACACAGCCTCTTCGCACACACTAGAATCTGTTCTCGCTGCATGCAAGGCCTAAATAAACGGTGCTAACTACGTATGAGCAGCGCGTTCTTTGGGCAGCTCGCCACGGCCTGAGTAACACGTTCTACTTGATTCTGCGGAACTTCCGCCGACCCGAGGACCAGCTCCTCGTCGTCGTCGAGATCGAAGACCTCGGGCGCGAAGCCGACACAGATCGCGTTCGCCTCGCAGAGCGAGCGATCGACGTCGATCTCCATATTCCCTCCTCGCCGCCACACCTGGTACAACTAGAACAGGTTCTACCCTACCGCCGCGAGCGGCCATGGCACCAGTAACGAGCACCGACGGCAGAGGTGACGGATGCGGATCGACTACACGCCGGAGCAGCGGGCCCTGGCCGGGGAACTTCGGGAGTACTTCGCCGGGCTGATGACCCCCCAGCGCCGGGAAGCCCTGGCCGGCGACGGTGGCGAGTACGGCGACGGCCTGGTGTACAAGGAGATCGTCCGGGACCTGGGCAGTTCGGGCTGGCTCGCGCTCGGCTGGCCCCGCGAGTACGGCGGGCAGGACCGGCCGATGCTCGACCAGCTGATCTTCACCGACGAGGCGGCCGCGGCAGGGGTGCCCGTCCCGTTCCTCACGGTGAACACCGTCGGGCCGACGCTCATGCGCTACGGCACCGAAGAACAGAAGGCGTTCTACCTGCCGAAGATCGCCGCCGGGGAGCTGCACTTCGCGATCGGCTACTCCGAGCCGGGCGCGGGGACCGACCTGGCGTCGCTGCGCACCCGCGCGGTCCGCGACGGCGACGACTACGTCATCAACGGCCAGAAGATGTGGACGAGCCTGATCGAGTACGCCGACTACATCTGGCTGGCCGCGCGCACCGATCCCGACGCCCGCAAGCACAAGGGCCTGAGCATGCTGATCGTGCCGACGTCGGCACCGGGTTTCTCCTGGACGAAGGTGCACACGGTCGCCGGGCCGGGTACGAGCGCGACCTACTACGACGACGTGCGCGTGCCGGTGACGTCGCGGGTCGCCGGGGAGAACGAGGGCTGGCCGCTCATCACGAACCAGCTCAACCACGAACGGGTCGCGCTGACCTCGGCCGCGCCGATCCAGACGTCGTTGCGCGACGTGCGGACCTGGGCGCAGACCACGAAGCTGCCCGACGGCTCCCCCGTCATCGATCAGCCGTGGGTCCGCCTGCACCTGGCGCGGATCCACACGCACGCCGAGTACCTGAAGCTGCGGAACTGGCGGATCGCCTGGGCGGCCGCGAGCAGCGACCTCGGCCCGGCGGAGGCTTCGGCGACCAAGGTGTTCGGCACCGAGTTCGCGACCGAGGCGTACCGGCTGATGATGGAGATCCTCGGCGCGGGCGCCGTGGTCCGTGAGGGCTCCCCCGGTGCCCAGTTGCGCGGCCGGATCGAACGGCTGCACCGTTCGTCCCTGATCCTCACCTTCGGCGGCGGCACCAACGAGATCCAGCGGGACATGATCGCCGCGACCGCCCTCGGCCTGCCCGTCACGCGCTAGGAGACACCCGATGGACTTCACGCTCACCGAAGCGCAGCAGGATCTCGCGTCGCTCACGCGCCGGATCCTGACGGACAAGGTCACACCCGACGTGCTGGGACCGCACGGTTCCGGCGGGTTCGACGCTCCACTGTGGACAGCGCTCGCCCAGGCGGGGGTGATCGACGCGGCCCTGCCGCAGTCGGTCGGCGGCGGCGGGTTCGGGCTGCTGGAGCAGTGTTCCGTCCTGGCCGAGATCGGCCGCGCGGTCGCCCCGGTCCCCTATCTGACGTCGGTCGTCCTGGGCGCGGCGGCGGTCGCCGAATTCGGCGACGGACAGCTGGCCGAACGCTGGGCCGTCCCGGTCCTGCGCGGAGACCACGTCCTCGCGGTGGCGCTGCCGGATTACGGCGTGCCGTGCGGTTTCACCGCCGAGGCCGACGGCGACGGCTGGCGGCTGACCGGCGCGCAGACCGCGGTGGCGTCGGGCGCGTTCGCGCACGGTTTCCTCGTCGAGGCCGCCATCGACGGCGGTCGTCAGGTGTTCCTGCTCGACCGGCACGCGGTGAGCGTCTCGGCGCAGCGGACTGTCGACCACGCCGACGCGGCGCTCGTCGAGCTGTCCGGTACGAAGGCCGAGGTCTCCTTGGGCGACATCGGCGAATGGCTGCGGCTGCGGGGCACGATCGGCGTCTGCGCACAGCAGCTCGGCGTCGTCGAGCGGGCGTTGGAACTGACCGCGGCGTACGCGCGGGAACGCAAGCAGTTCGGCCATCTCATCGGGAGTTTCCAGGCGGTGCGGCAGCGGCTCGCCGACGCCTACGTCGACGTCGAGGCCGTCCGGCTGACGCTGTGGCAGGCCGTCTGGCGGCTGGGCGAAGGCCTGCCGGCGGCCGAAGAGGTCGCGACGGCGAAGTTCTGGGCGGCCGAGGCGGGGCACCGCGTCGCGCACACCGCCGTGCACGTCCACGGCGGGGTCGGCATCGACGTCGACCACACGCTGCACCGCTATTTCGTCGCGGCGAAGCGGCTCGAGTTCACCTTGGGCGGCGCGACCGCGCAGCTGAGCGGGCTCGGTGATCTCCTGGCCGCGGCCCCGGCATGACCCCCACGGTCACGGAACTCCTGCTCGCCAGGGCGGAGGATCACTCGACCGGGTTGCTGTCCCAAGACCGGCGCTGGTCGTGGGCCGAGCACGTCGGGGCCTGCGCCGGGTACGCGGCCGCGCTCACCGGGATCCTGCGTCCCGGCGGGCATTTCGGGCTACTGGCCGACAACATCCCCGAGTTCTCGTTCCTGCTCGGCGGCGCCGCGCTGTCGGGGCACGTCCTGGTCGGGCTGAACCCGACGCGCCGGGGCGCGGCGCTGGCCCGCGACGTCGCGCTGGCCGACTGCGAGCTGGTGTTCGCCGAGGAGAAGTACCTCCCGCTGCTGTCCGAGGTCGACGTCCCGGTGCGGCCGCTGAGCGAACTCGAACCCTCGCGGGAGACGGTCATTCCCGTGGCCGCGAAGCCTGAAGACCTGCTCATGCTGATCTTCACCTCCGGCACCAGCGGCGACCCGAAGGCCGTCCGGTGCACGCACGGCAAGATCGCCTACCCCGGCGAGATGCTGACCGGCCGATTCGGTTTGTCCACACAGGACACGGTGTACGTGTCGATGCCGATGTTCCACTCCAACGCCATCATGGCGGGCTGGTCGGTCGGGCTCGCGGCGGGCGCGGGGATCGCGCTGCGGCGGCGGTTCTCCGCCTCCGGTTTCCTGCCGGACATCCGGAAGTTCGGCGCGACCTACGCCAACTACGTCGGCAAGCCGCTGTCCTATGTGCTCACCACACCCGAACAGGACGACGACGCCGAGAACCCACTGAAGCTGGTCTACGGCAACGAAGGAGCCGAAGCAGACCTCGCCGTCTTCGGCAAGCGGTTCGGCTGCCACGTGGTCGACGCTTTCGGTTCGACCGAGGGCGGCGTGAACTTCGGCCGGGACGCCACCACCCCGGCCGGTTCGCTCGGCCGCCTGCTCGACGGCGTCGCCGTCCTCGATCCGGAGGCCGGGAAACCCTGTCCCCCGGCGGAATTCGACGCGGGCGGGAAGCTGCTCAACGCCGCCGAAGCGGTCGGCGAACTGGTCAACACCGGCGGGCCGGGCTTCTTCGCCGGGTACTACGGCGATCCGGCCGCCGAGGCCGAGCGGATGCGCGACGGGATGTACCACACCGGTGACCTGGCGTACCTCGACGCGGACGGCTACTGCTACTTCGCGGGGCGGCTCGGCGACTGGCTCCGCGTCGACGGCGAGAACCTCGGCACCGCCCCGATCGAACGCGCGCTGCTGCGGCATCCCGCCGTCCGCGAAGCCGCCGTGTACGGGGTGCCGGATCCGCGCGTGGGCGACCAGGTGATGGCCGCGCTGGTCTGCCGGGCGCCGGTCGACGCGGACGAATTCACCGCTTTCGTTCTGGCTCAAGGCGATCTCGGGCCGAAGCAGCGGCCCCGGTTCGTGCGGGTGGTCGAGGAACTGCCGCGGACGGCGACGCACAAGGTCCTCAAACGAGAACTCGCGGCGGAGGGTGTCGTGGAGGCTTGGGAACCCCGCTACCCCCGGGACTGATCCCAGGGTCGGCACCGGTGATCTTCCCGATGCCCCGGCACCGGCTCGCTCCCTACGTTCGTTGCCATGACACGAACTCCACACAGGATCGGCGTACTGGCCACGGCTTTGGTCTTGCCCGCCGTGCTCATCGCTCCCCCGGCGTCGGCGGCGCCCGTCCGCTTGAGCCTGCCCGCGCCGACAGGCCCGTACGCGGTCGGCGCCACCGACCTCCACCTGATCGACCGCTCCCGCCAGGACCCGTGGGTTCCCGGTGTCACCCGGGAACTCATGGTCACCGTGCGGTATCCGGCCCTGCCGAGCGGGAAACCGAAGGCGCCGTACATGGCGCCAGGCGTCGCGAAGACGGTGGCCGAGGGCGACGCCGTCAAACTGGGGATGCCAGCGGATCAGCTCGACTACCGCTTTCCCACCCATTCCCGGATCGGCGCGCCCGCGCTCGGCGGCAAGCGACCGGTCGTGCTGTATTCGCCCGGCGGCACCTTGTCCCGTTCCCACGGCACCACGCTGCAGGAACAGCTCGCGAGCGAGGGCTACGTCGTCGTGGCCATCGACCACACCTACGAGGCGGAGGCCGTCGAGTTCCCCGACGGCCGTGTCGCGAAGAAGGCCCTGCCGCCGTCGAGCATCGAGGTGTCGAAGCGCGTGATCGAGACCCGCGTCCAGGACACGCGATTCGTCCTCGACACGCTCGGCCTGTCCCGGGTCGGCATGTTCGGCCACTCCGCCGGCGGGTTCACCGCGGGCGAGACGATGGTGATCGATCGGCGCATCGTCGCCGGGGCGGATCTCGACGGCAGCATGGCCCACTCGCAGTCGCAGCGGATCTTCGGCCGCGTCGCCGACGAAGGCCTCGACCGGCCGTTCCTGCTGATGAGCGCGGGCGACCACAGTGCCGCGTCGGACGCGTCCTGGCAGGAGTTCCAGCGCAACCAGCGCGGCTGGACCGGCGAAACGCGGCTGCCGGACGGCGAACATTTCAGCTTCACCGACTACCAGACGCTGTTGCCGCAACTGGGCAACGCCCCGGCCGCGTTCATCGGCACCATCGATCCGGCGCGGAGCGTCGCCACGCAGCGCGCTCGGCTCTCGGCGTTCTTCCGCGAGAACCTGCGTCAGCGAAGCAGCGACGCGACCAGTGTGTCCTTGAGCCACGCCTCGTAGTCGTCGTGACTCCACCCGGCCTCGGCGACGAGGCTGGTGTGGACGTCGGCGCTCATCAGGGCGATGGCGATGTCCGCGGCCTTGGGCACCACGGAGCGGCCCCCGTCCCGGACCCGGTCGATGACCATCTCGACGCCCAGCCGGTTGCGGCGCGCGCCCTCCGCCTGTGTCGCGGCGATGTCCGGATCGACGGCGGCACCGGAACCCAGCATCGTGACGATGTCGCCACAGCGTTCCCGGACCTGTCGGGCGACCGTGGCCAGCAGGCCGAGCAACGCGACCTGGTCTTCGGTTCGCGACGCCTCGGCGACGAGGCCGGGAATCCCGGCTTCGTCGTCGAGGAGGTCGACGAGCCCGCCCAGGACACCTGCCTTCGAGCCGAAGTGGGCGTAGATGGTCTGCGGGGACACCCCCGCTTCCTGGGCGATGAGTCGGATCGGGGTCCGCGCGTATCCGCGATCGGCGAACAGCCCGCGCGCCGCGGTCAGGATCGTGCGCAGCGTCAGCGCCTCGCGGCGGTCGCGCAACCGGACGATGCCGGGAAGATCCGCGGGCATGTATGCTCCTCAAAAGTTGGAACATTGTTCTAAGTAATGGATCGATGTTACAAGAGGAGGGCGATGACCACCGAGGAGACCATCACCGCGCTGGAACGCGCCTGGAACGCCGGTGACGGTGAGGCGTGGGCCGCGAACTTCGCCGAGGACGTGGACTTCGTCGACGTCGTCGGCCGGATCCAGCGCGGCCGGGCGACCATCGCGCGGGAGAGCCAGAAGATCTTCGACACCATCTACCGCGGCAGCACGCTGAGGATCCGCCAGGTGTCGAGCCGTCCGCTCGGCGGCGGGTTCGACCTCGTGCACACCGAGACAGTGATGTCCATCCCGGCGGGTCCCCTCGCCGGGGAGCAACGCGCGGTGCAGACGATGCTCGTCCAAGACGAGCGGGTCGTCGCGTTCCACAACACCATCCGGGGCGACATCGCGGCGTTCACCGGCCACGACGCGGATTTCGCCGCCCGCTCGCCCCAGGGATGGGATTCCTGATCGGCGCCGTTCCCGGCAGACTGGCGGCGTGACGCGCCTGAGGAAGCACTGGCTCTGGCCGCTCGTGATCAGCGTGCTCGCCCTCGGCGCCTTCGCCGGGCTCGGCCTGCTGACCCGAGCGGTGCTCGGCTCGCGAGGCAACCGGGCGCTGGCAGGCACTGCCGAGTTCGGGGTGTGGTCGGTGCTGATCGGGGCGTCGGCGGTGCTGTTCGCCTTCCTGTTCGGGCACTCGGTCCAGCTGACGGCCTGGCGCCGTCACGCCGGTGTCGCGGTGTGGAAACCGGCGCTGGCGTACGGGATCTTCGCGGCGATCCTGTTCGCGTTCCAGTGGAAGACCGGTTCGCCGATCGGGGATCTCAAGCCCACGACGGCGATCGGGATCTCGCGGACCCTGCTCGCCCTCGGCCTGATCGCGGCGGCGCCCGCGGTGCTCGGCTTGTGGCTCAACCACACCCGTCTGCGCCGGATCTCGCGAGTGCTCGACGGCGAGGAACGGGAACAGGCGTCCGACGTCCTGGGCGAACTCCTCGAATGCAAGCGTGCCAACGGGATCTGCCTCACGGTGCTGGCGCTCATCGTGTCCACGGCGGTCATCGACGCCGGCGCCCAGCGCCGGGCGTTCCTCGCGACAGGCACCCCGAAGGAGGCCTTCCCGCCGGAGAGCGTGCTGCTCTACGGCGCGCTGTTCACCGGGATCTCGCTCCTGCTCTACGTTCCGGTGTTCCTCGCGTGGAAGACCCGGTGCCTGCGGCTGGTCGACGAGATCTACCCGCTGCCGCCCGACGCGCGGCCCACCGAGGACTGGCTCGCCGGACGCGCCCGGCTGACACAGGTTCTCGGCACTGACACGACGGTGGGCAAGACCGTCACGGCGGCGTTCGGGATCCTCGCACCGCTTGCCGTGAGCGTGCTCGCCGTGGTGCTCCCCGGTCTCAAATAAGGCCGGTCTCAAGTAGGGGCGTTGATCGGCCGCAGCCGTCGCGGCCCGGTGTCGGGGCGGGACGGGGGCGGGCCCAGCACGATCCGGGCGTTGGCGACGAAAGCGCCGTCCGGCGACGCCAGGATCGGGTCGAGCGTCATCGAACGGACCTCGGGGTTGTCCTCGGCGAGCGCCGCGACGCGCAGCACCATGTCCTGGAGCGCGGCCAGATCCGCCGGTTCGTCGCCGCGGTACCCGGTGAGCAGCGGCGACGTCCGCGGTTCACGCAGCAGGGTGGCGGCGTCGACGTCGGTGAGCGGGACGGCCCGGTAGGCCCGGTCCCCCAGCAGCGTGCTGACCAGCCCGGAGAGCCCGAACGACACGAGCGAGCCGAACGACGGGTCGTCCTGCAGTCCGATCACGCACGACAGGCCCTTGGGCGCCATCCGCTGGACGTAGACCTCGTCGTCGCCGGAGATCTCCCGCAGATCGAGGTACGCCCGGCGCACCCCGTCCGCGGAGGACAGGTCGAGCCGCACCCCGGCGAGGTCCGGCCTGCCGCGCAGCCGCTCGTCGACGGCCTTGAGGGTGACCGGGAATCCCAGGTCCTCGGCCGCTTTCACCGCTTCGCCCGCGGACGTCACGACCCGGAACGGGACGACGTCGATGCCGTAGCAACCCAGGAGCCGGACCACGTCGTCGTCGGAGAGCGATGTCGTCTTGCCGTCCTCGGCCGCCAGCAGTTCGCTGACGATGACCTGCGCTTGTTCGGCGTGCAGCCCTGCGGGCCGCACCAGGTTGCCCTGCGGCCGCTGTCGCCAGGCGGCGTAGCGCACGACCCGCGCGAGCGCGTTCACCGCGCGTTCGGGGCTCGGGTACGACGGGACCGAACCCCGCGTCGGAACGCCGTCCTCGGACAGCACGGCCAGCTCGTCCGGCACGCCCTCGACGGCGAGGAAGGTCGACACGATCGGCTTGTTCTTGTCCATATCGACGACGGCCTCGCGCAGCGCGCGGGCGTAGGCGGTGCCCGGGATCGCGAGCGGGGGCACGAAGACCACGACGAGCGCGTCGGTCTCCGGGGAGTTGAGGGCTTCGCGCACGGCGGCGGCGAACTCCTCCGGGCCTGCCTGCGGCCCGACGTCGACCGGGTCGGACGTCAGCCGGAGACCGTGCGCCCGCGCGGTGTCGGCGGCGAGCAGCCCGATGGCGCTGGAGTTGCCTACGATGGCGATCCTCGGCCCGGCGGGCAAAGGCTGATGAGCGAAGACCAGCGCGGTGTCGAAGAGTTGCGCGAGCGTGTCGACACGGACGACGCCCGCCTGCTCGAACAGGGCCTGGACGCTGGACTCGTCGACCTCCGCCGAGGTCGCGGCGAGTTGCGGGCGGACCGCGTGCCTGCCGGATTTCACCGCCACCACCGGTTTCGTCCGCGCCAGCCGCCGGGCGAGCCGCGCGAACTTGCGCGGATTGCCGAAGGACTCCAGGTACAGCAGGACGAGGTCGGTCGCCGGATCGGTCTCCCAGTACTGAAGCAGGTCGTTGCCGGAGACGTCGGCCCGGTTGCCCGCCGAGACGAACGTCGAAAGCCCGAGGCCGCGCGCTTCGGCGTCGGCGAGGATCGCCGTGCCCAGCGCGCCGGACTGGCAGAAGAACCCGGTGCGGCCGCGGGCGGGCAGGCGGGGTGCGAGGGTGGCGTTGAGCCGGACGGCGGCGTCGGTGTTGAGCACGCCCAGCGCGTTCGGGCCGACGACACGCATGCCGTGCGCCCTGGCCTCCCCGACCAGCCTCAGTTCGGCGTGCAGCCCGTGCGGCCCGGCCTCGGCGAACCCGCCCGAGACGATCAGCAGGGTTTTGACCCCTTTGGCCAGCGCACCGTCCAAAACGGACTCGACGGCCTCGGCGGGCACGGCGACCAGTGCGAGGTCGACGTCCTCGGGAATGTCCACGACGGACGGATAGGCGCGGACACCGCGGACGGACTTGTGCTCCGGGTTGACCGGGTAGACGGTGCCGGCGAAATCCGCGCTCAGCAGGTTCGTGAGCGCGACGTAGCCGATCTTCGTCGGATCGGTGGACGCGCCGATCACCGCGACCGACTTCGGATGCAGCAGGTTGTGCACGCTGCGCGCCTCGGCGGCCTGTTCCCGTGACCGGGCGACCGCGAGGGACTCCTCGGTCGGGTCGATGTCGAATTCCAGGTGCAGCACGCCTTCTTCGATCTCGCGGCTGACCTGGTAACCCGCGTCGCGGAACACGCGGACCATCGCCGCGTTCTCGGCGAGTACTTCGGCGACGAAGCGGCGCAGCCCGGATTCCGAAGCTGCGGCGGCCAGGTGCTCCAGCAGGATCGACCCGAGCCCACGGCCCTGGTGGGCGTCGTCGACGACGAACGCGACCTCGGCCGACGGCCCTTGGTCGAGCCGCTCGTAGCGGCCGACCGCGACGATGTCGTCGCCCAGCAGCGCGACGAAGGCGACCCTGTCGTGGTGGTCGACGACGGAGAACCGTTCGAGGTCCCGCTGCGGGATCCGCGGATAGGCGCCGAAGTACCGGAAATACCGGGTGCGTTCGGACAACCGGCCGTGGAAGGCGACGAGTCCGTCGGCGTCGCTGGGGATCACCGGGCGCAGGTGCACCGTGCCGCCGTCGGAGAGCAGGACGTCGGCCTCCCACTCGCGCGGGAAGTCGTAGGGGTCTCGCCTGGTGTCCGCGGTGTTTCCAGTGGCCATGTCAGTCCCTCGGATCGTCCGGATCGAGGCCGTGCAGCGGGAAGATCGCGCGGCGGGTGTCGCGGATGGCGATGTCGACCGGCTCGTCCGCCCCGTCCCCCCACGGGACGAAGGCGGTGTCGCGGTCGTCGGACATGCCGGGCGGGATCTCGGCTTTCGGCGCGGCCCTGGAGATCGACGCGACCCAGTTCGGCGGCAGGGCCGTCGCCGGGTCGACGTCGCGGTCGAGCACGGTGGCGAGCAGATGCGTCCAGGACCGCGGCACCACTCGGATCAGCTGGTAGCCCCCGCCGCCCACGGCGAGCCAGCGGCCGCCGGCGTGCGCTTCGGACAGTTCGCGCAGCCGCCGGTAGATGGCGCGATGGCCGTCCACCGAGAGCGAGAGATCCGCCAGCGGGTCTTCCTCGTGCGAATCGACGCCGCATTGGGTGACGAGGATCTGCGGCCGGAACTGCTCCAGCAGCGACGGCACCACTGCCTCGAACGCCCGCAGCCAGCCACCGTCGCGGGTGCCGGGCGGCAGCGGGAGGTTGACCGCGGTGCCCTCGGCGCCGCCCTTGCCGATCTCCGCCGAGTAGCCCGTGCCCGGCCACAGGGTGAAGGGGTGCTGGTGCAGGGAAACGGTCAGCACGCGAGGGTCGTCGTAGAACGCCGTCTGCACGCCGTCGCCGTGGTGGACGTCGGTGTCGACGTAGGCGACGCGGTCGAAGCCGTGGTCCAGCAGCCACGAGATCGCCACCGAGCAGTCGTTGTAGACGCAGAAGCCCGACGCCTTGCCCGGCATCGCGTGGTGCAGCCCGCCGGCGATGTTCACCGCCCGGGTCGCCTCGCCGTCGGCGATCTTGCGCGCGGCCAGCAGCGTCGAACCGACGACCAGCGCCGAAGCCTCGTGCATGCCGGTGAACACCGGGTTGTCCTCGGTACCGAGCCCGTGCGCGAGATCGGCACCGGTCATCGGCGCCTGCCGGACGGCCTCGACGTACTCGTCCAGATGCACCCGGCGCAGCTCGTCTTCGCCCGCCGGGCCGGGGACGAGCAGCTCGACCCCGTCGAGCACGCCGAGTTCGGTGGCGAGCCGGATGGTCAGTTCGAGCCGCACCGGGTTGAACGGATGCTCGCCGCCGAGGTCGTAACCCAGCAGCGAGGAGTCCCATACGACGGCCGGTGCTCGCATGGCACGGACTCTAGTGCCCGGAAGCGGCTCGTGCCCCCGTCCCGGACGGCCCGCGGGTCAGCCGGGCAGGTCTCCCGTGGCCACCGGGCGCTCCGGATCGCGGGACCAGTGCGACCACGAACCCGCGTACAGCGCCACGGGCGCCGGGTGACCGGCGACCTCGAGCGCGAGCACGACGGACGAGGCGGTGACGCCCGATCCACAGTAGACACCGACCGGCGTCTCCGGCGTCACGCCGAATCCTTCGAACCGCTCGGCAAGCTCGGAGGCGTCGCGCCAGCGGCCGTCCTCCGCGAGATGCCCGGAGAAGGGCGCGTTGACCGCGCCGGGGATGTGCCCGGCGCGCGGGTCGATCGGCTCGGTCTCCCCCGAGTACCTCGGCTTCGCCCGGGCGTCGAAGAGCAGCCCGTCCCTGGCGAGCGTGGCGGCCTCGGCCGCGTCCAGCACCGGCATGCCGCCGGGCTCGACGACGACGTCTCCTTCCTCGGGCGAGGGGATCTCGCCGGTGAGCGGGCGCTCTTCCTCGACCCAGGCGGCGAACCCGCCGTCCAGCACGGCGACCTCGGTGTGGCCCGCCCAGCGCAGCAGCCACCACGCCCGGGCCGCGACCGACCCGTCGGAGTCGTCGTAGACCACGACCGGGTGACCTGCGCGCACGCCCGCCGCCCGCAGATACCGCTGCAGCGTCCCCGGTTCGGGCAGTGGGTGACGGCCGCCGTCACCCGGCTCCCCGGCGAGCGCCGTGTCGAGATCGACGTACACCGCGCCCGGGAGATGCGCCTCACGATAGGAATCGGCGCCGGGCGGCCCGGCGAGCCGCCAGCGGACATCGAGGACTACGGAGCGTGCCGGATCCGGGCCGGAGAGCTGCGCGGCGAGTTCGCTGGTGGTGATCATGGGGCGCATGGGCCCATCTTCCCGTGACTCACGGCTCCCCGCCCAGCTTGGGGGGACTTTTCCCGCCACGGCGCTTGTTGTCCCCACGCCTGCGTCGCTGTCAGTGCCAGCGACTACGATGAGCAACGCGGACGAAGGGGACAGCGTGAACGATCTCATCGACACCACCGAGATGTACTTGCGTACGATCTACGAGCTCGAAGAAGAGGGTGTCGTCCCGCTGCGGGCCCGGATCGCGGAGCGACTGCAGCAGAGCGGCCCGACCGTGAGCCAGACCGTCGCCAGGATGGAACGCGACGGGCTGGTCGTGGTCGCGGACGACAGGCACCTGCAACTGACCGAACACGGCCGCGAGCTCGCCATCGCGGTCATGCGCAAGCACCGGCTGGCCGAGCGCCTCCTGGTCGATGTCATCGGCCTGGAATGGGAGCACGTCCACAACGAGGCTTGCCGCTGGGAACACGTGATGAGCGAGGCCGTCGAGCGCAAGCTGGTCAAGCTGCTCGACCACCCCACCACCTCGCCCTACGGCAACCCGATCCCGGGGCTGGACAAGCTCGGCGACGGCGATCCCGCCCCGCCGGCCGAAGCCGACCTCGTGCGGCTCGACGAGTTCGCCCGCATGGGTGGCGGCGAAGTCGAGATCCGCCGTATCGCCGAGCACGTGCAGCTGGACGAGGCGCTGATGACGGAGCTCAAGTCGGTCGGCATCGTGCCCGGCAGCCGGGTCAAGGTCGGCAAGACGGCGCCCGGCGGGACCATCGAGGTCACCGGCGGGAACAACACCGCGCAGGTGGCCACCTCGGCGCTGCACGCCGTGCTGGCGCAGGCCAGGTGAGCGCCGCGTCCGACGCCGCGGCGACGTTCCGGACCGTCCACGGCAGGGCTCCGGCCGGGGTCTGGTCCGCGCCGGGCCGGGTGAACCTGATCGGTGAGCACACCGACTACAACGACGGTTTCGTGCTGCCGTTCGCCCTCCCGCACCGGCTCGCCGCGGCGGCGAGCCCGCGCGAGGACGGTGTCCTCACCGTGGCCACGCTCGGCTCGGACGGCCGGGTCCAGGAATCGGGCCCGCTCACCATCGGCGACCTGAAACCCGGCTCTGTCGAGGGGTGGGCCGCGTACCCGGCGGGGGTCGCCTGGGTGCTGCGTGATCAGGGCCCCGGTGCCGGCGCGGACGTGGCTATCGCGGGGGACGTGCCCTCGGGGGCGGGGCTGTCCTCCTCCCACGCGCTCGAATGCGCTGTCGCGCTCGCCCTCCTCGGCCTGGCGGGCATCACTCCGGGGTCCGGCGCGGGTTCGCCGGGCCTGCACGAAGTGGCCCGCTGGGTGCAGCGTTCGGAAAACGACTTCGTGGGGGCGCCGACCGGTCTGCTCGACCAGACCGCGTCCCTGTGCTGCACGGAATCGAACGTGCTGTTCCTCGATGTCCGCTCCGGCGAGATGGAGCAGGTGCCGTTCCCGCTGGAGGAATCCGGCGTACGGATCCTGATCGTGGACACACGCACGAAACACTCGCACGCCGAGGGCGGCTACGGCGAACGCCGGAGGGGCTGTGAGCGCGCCGCGGAGCTGCTCGAAGTGAAGGCGCTGCGGGACATCGGCGTCGACGGGCTGGACGCCGCGCTCGCCAAGCTGCCGGAAGACCTCGTTCCACTGGTGCGTCACGTGGTGACGGAGAACCAGCGGGTCCTCGACACCGTGGACCTGCTGCGCGCCGGCCGGATCACCGAGATCGGCCCTCAGCTGGACGCCTCGCACGTCAGCATGCGCGACGACTACCGGATCTCCACCCGTGAACTCGACCTCGCCGTCGATTCCGCCCGCGAAGCCGGGGCTCTCGGCGCGCGGATGACCGGCGGCGGCTTCGGCGGTTCGGCGATCGCGCTGGTCCGCGAGTCCGATGTGGACACTGTCGGACGAGCGGTGAAGGCCGCGTACGAGGCGGCGGATCTGCGCCACCCGAGGCTGTTCACCGCGGTGCCATCGCGCGGCGCCGGCCGCGACGAGCTGTAGCGCCCGCCGGCGGAAGACCCCCGGGCGAGCCGGATGCCCGGAGGCGAGGACACTGGGCCGCGACCGCATCCGCAGCAGAAAGGCGCGAACGTGACCGACGAACCGACCAAGACCCTGAAGCTGATGGTGACGGGCGGAGCCGGTTATGTGGGCAGCGTCTGCGCGGCCCGCCTCATCGAGGCCGGGCACGACGTCACGGTGGTCGACGACCTCTCCACCGGGCACGCCGACGCGGTGCACCCGGACGCCACCTTCATCGAGGGTGACGCCGCCGAGGTCGCCCGGCGTGTTCTCGGCGACGGTTTCGACGGTGTGCTCCACTTCGCCGCCAAGTCTCTGGTCGGCGAGTCGATGACGGATCCGGCGAAGTACTGGGAAGGCAACGTCCTGACCTCGCTTCGCCTGCTCGAAGCGATGCGCGACCACGGCACGAAGCGACTGGTGTTCTCCTCCACCGCGGCCACCTACGGCGAACCCGAGTCCTCCCCTATCCCGGAGACGGCGCCGACGCAGCCGACCAACACCTACGGCGCGACGAAGCTGGCCATCGACCACGCGATCACATCGTTCTCGCGCGCCCACGGCATCGCCGCCGTCAGCCTGCGCTACTTCAATGTCGCCGGCGCCTACGGCTCCTTCGGCGAGCGGCACACCACCGAAACCCATCTGATCCCTCTCGTGCTCCAGGTCGCCACCGGGGACCGCGAGCGGATCCAGATCTTCGGTGACGACTATCCGACCGCGGACGGCACCGCCATCCGCGACTACATCCATGTGGTCGACCTCGCCGACGCGCACCAGCTGGCCCTGCGCCACGCGACCGACGGCGAGCACCGCATCTACAACCTCGGCAGCGGCACCGGTTTCTCGGTGCTCGAGGTGATCGAGGCGTGCCGCCGCACCACCGGTCACGAGATCCCCGCCGCGGTCGCGCCGCGCCGGGCGGGCGACCCGTCGGTGCTGGTGGCCTCCAGCGAGCGCGCCGGTGGCGAACTCGGTTGGAAGCCCGAGCGCACCGACCTCGACGGCATCGTGGCCGACGCCTGGGCGTTCACGCAGTCCCGCCAGACGGTCTGAGGCTGAGCGCGGGCGGCTCGTCCGCCCGCTGCTTCAGCACGATCCCGGCCACTTCGGCCGGGGCCAGCATCCCGTCCAAGGCGGCTGTCAGCAGCCCGGTCATCCTGTGCTCCGGGTCGACTTCGCGGGCCCTGGCCAGCGCCATACCGGCGACGGCCAGGTCACCGCGGGCGTAGGCGGCGTGCGCCTTCAGGCACAGTGCCTCGGCCGATTCCGGTTCGGGTAGCTCACGGGCGAGGCGGAGCCAGAGACCTTCCGCGGCCCTGGCCAGCGGCGAGCCGACCGGAGCGGCGGTGAGCAGGCAGGCGTCCCGGACCTCGACGAGGGAAAGCGCCCACGCCAGCCGGACGGCCTGGTCGTCGGTGATCACCTCATCGCCCCGATCGACGCGGGCGAGTGCGGCGTTGATCTCGGCGAGCCCTGCCTCGACGCGGTCGTCGTTTCCCCAGGGCGGGTCGGCCAGCCTGGTCAGGAGGTCGGCACGGCGCGCGAGCGTTTCCGCCGGGCCGGCGTCGAACAGACGCTCCACGTCCGCCCTGCTCTCGCGGGCGATGTGGCCTTCGCTGGTCGCGACCGCGGCGATCACCGACTCACGAGGGTCGGGCAGGAGACCGCCGCAGTCCCTGTCGCGGTAGCACCGCCACCGCGCGCCCTCGGTGATGGACGGTGTCCAAAGCGGGTGCAGCACGGGAATGCCGTACTCGGCGAGCGCGGCTTCCAGCCGCCGGACGAAGCGGCGGCGCGGCGGCCGCCCGGCCGGATTCGGGGAACCGCCGCCGACGACGGCCACCGTGGCACCGGTGTGCGCGGTCAAGGTGAGCCGGGCCGCGAGGTCGAGCGCCTGATCCAGCTCCACGCCGGGCGGCGGGAGGTCCACGCGCAGGGTGAGGCCCTGCCGTTTGCGGTCCGGCCCTCGCTGCCCGAACACGATGACGGAGTTCTCGGGGTGGAACCCGAGGATGTACGGGATCGCGGCGAGCAGGTCCGCCGGATCCTTCAGATCGACCTTGGTCCTGCCGGTCGGGGTGGAGGTGGTCATGCCCCCACCTTGCGACGGGAATGGGGCCGCTGGGTGGGGGCATGGCAGATCTGTGGACAGCCGGGACCGTTGTGCACAACCGCCACCGGGACCCGGGCGCGGGGACGCCGATTGTCGGTGGGGTGGTCTACTGTGCCCGGCCCCGCGGGGTCAGTCGCAGTGCTCGAACGGGCTCTCGTAGACGTTCGACCCGACCGAGCCGCCCCACTTGACGCAGGTGGACGCGGCCGTCTTCTTCACGGGCCCGGCGTAGTAGGTGAAGCTGCCGGAGTCGGTCGTGCGAGCCGCGCCCTGGACTTCGAGGAAGGCCGAAACCGGCGACGCGGTGCCGAGCGAAACCGCCTTCAACGTGGTCGCGCAGTTGGACTTGGTCGAAGAGTTGTAGAGCAGGTACGCCGTGCCGGAGCCCCCGGCGAGCGCCTGCGAGTCGACCACCGAGAAGCCGCTGCCGCACACCTCGGTGGCCTCGTACGGGTTGCCGCCACACGAGTTCTTGCTGGTGAAGTTGGTGTGGGCGTAGTAAGGCACCGCGACGCCGTTCAGCTTCGCCTTCTGGGCCACACCGTTGAGCCGCTCTTCGAAGTGCAGGTGCGGACCGCTCACGCCGCCGGTCGCCCCGGCCGTGCCGAGCTGCTTGCCGAGACTGACGGCCTGGCCGACCGACACCGACTGCGCCGAAAGGTGCGCGTACCGGGTGGTCCAGCCGCCGCCGTGGTCGACCTCGACCCAGCGCCCGTAGCTCGTGCTGCCTTCGTTGGCGACCCGGCTGACGGTGCCGCCCGCCGCGGCCACCACCGGCATCCCGGTGATCCCCGACTTCTGGAAGTCGACCGAGTTCGCCGGGCTGTGCCCGCTGAACGTGGCGGCCGTGACCGTGACACCGCATTTGAACGGGACCTGGAAGTTCGGGGCGGCCGACGCCTGCGTCGTACCGGCGAGAGTCAGGCCGAGCGCGGGGACAACGGCCGCCGCGGCGAGCACTGCGAAGCGGCGCAACCTGGACATGGGGACCTCCATCGGGTGGGGAAGCCGGACCCGTCGAAGCAAAGACGGCGGAAATACATTTTCCATACAAGCGCGAGGTCCGGTCGGCGTTTTCCGACCGGAAACGCCGAATGCCACGTCCCGGGCGGGGGACGTGGCATCCGGGGTGGTCCGGACTCAGCCGAAGGCGGCGCGCAGCGCGGGCTTGCCTCCCGCCACCGGAAGCACCAGCGAAGTCCGGTTCAGCTCGACCGAGAGACCGGCGCCGGGCTTCGGGCGGAGCGTGTAGTCGTGGTCGCTGGAGGCCACCAGGAACTCGATCTTGTGCCCGGCCGCGAGCAGGTAGTCCTTCGCGACCAGTTCCACCTCGACCTTGTAGTTCTCACCGGGGGTGATCGCCTCGGTCTTTGCGGGGTCGCGCCGGTTCTGCGGGTCGGTCCAGCCGCGGGTGATCACCTTCGCCGTCCCGTCCGGGGCGCGGTCGAGAAGCACCGCCGTCACGTTCGCGGCCGGCTTGTCGAAGGACACCGAAAGATCGGTCTTCGCGGTGCCGGAGAGGCGGACGGGCTGCTTCGCCGCGGTGGTCGAGTACAGCAGCCTGTTGCCCGACGAGGCCGCGTTGGCGAGCTGCGCGACGGTCTTGCTCGCGTCGTCGGCCAGCTTTTCGACGGTGGCCTTGCCCGGAACGGGGTTGCGCGTGTCGAGCGTGCCCTTCGAGGAGCCACCGGGCCACGGGTAGAGCTTCACGTCCTGGGCGCCGGGCAGCGGCCACTCGGGCTCGTCCACCCACGACTTGTCCTCGCGCTGGATGGTGGCCTTCGGCTCGCGCTCGATGCCGTTGTCGATGCCGTAGAGGTAGTGCGACATCCACTTGTTCAGCGTGGCGAGCCAGACGTCGCGGCGGAGGCTCATCGGGTCGGCGTGCCCGGCCTGGTGCAGCCAGATCTTGTGCTCGACACCGTGCGCCTTGAGCATTTCGTACCACCGGGTGCCCTGGTCGGTCTTGACGTTCCAGTCACCGAGGCCGTGCACCACGAGCACCGAGGCCCGCACCTTGCTCACGTCGTTGCGGTAGTTCCGCACGTCCCAGAACCGGCTGTAGTCCCCGGTCACCCGGTCCTGGTCGACGGCGATCTTGTCGATCAGCGGACGGCAGACGGCGCGATCCTGGCGCGTGTAGACGTAGTCCGCGAGCACGTCCGCGTCCTCGCCCTGGTAACCGCCCGCCGCGACGACGGCGCCGTCGTTGCGGTAGTAGTCGTACCAGCTGGAGATCGCCGCGATCGGGACGATCGTCTCCAGCCCCTTGACGCCGGTGCTGGCCACCGCGTTGGGCAGCGTCCCGTTGTAGGAGACGCCCATCATGCCGGTCTTGCCGGTGCTCCAGTCCGCGACCGCGGCCTTGCCCGCCGCGTCCCGTGCCGCCGCGCGGCCGTTCACCCAGTCCACAATGGACCTGGCGCCGATGGTCTCGTTGACGTCGCCGGTGCTCGGGCAGCCGGTGGACTGGCCGCTGCCGAGCGACTCCCCGTACACCACGGCGAAACCGCGGGCGATGAAGTAGTTCTGGTAGCCCCAGTTGATCGGCGCCGCGCTCGGGCCGACGGTCTTCGTCGCGATCCGCGGCCCCGCGGGGGCGCGCTTGGCGCCCGGCACGTACAGCTCGACGTCGACGTTGTGGTTCGCGACGTCGTTGCCGCCCGCGTAGTACGGGCTGGCCTGGTAGACGACAGGGACCTTCATGCCCTGCTGGGTGGCGCGGGGACGCACCACCTCCGCGTGCACGAGGTCGTCCTTACCGTCATGGTCGCTGTCGACCGGCGCGGTGACCCACACGTTCTCCCGGATGACGTCCGCCGGGTCGAACACCGGTTGCGCCTGGCCGTCCTTGAAAACCGGCGCCGGTGGCGCGTCGGCTTGAGCGGGCAAAGCCGTCGCCGGAAGGACCAGGACAGCGGTGAACAAAGCGGCGAGCCTGGCGACTCTCACAGGACCCCCAAAGGCGGGCGGGCAAGACCCAGCTGAGGTTTCCGGCCCCCCGAACGGGTGTCAAGAGACTAACGTCGGAGGCATGCCCAGCACCGTGGAAGCACCGATCGTCGCCGTCACCGTCTATTCGCACCATGCCCGGATCACGAGGCGGGCATCGGCACGTCTCGACGGCGAAACGCGCTTCGCCTTCGCGGGCCTGCCGTGGAATCTGGACACCGATTCGGTCCGGGTCACCGGTTCCGGCCCGGCGGTCATCGCCGGGGTCGACGTCGCCGTCGAGCGCCATCCCGCGCCCGCCGACGCTTCCCTGCGCACGCTGACCGAACAGCGCCGGGCCGATCAGGCGGTGGTCGACGAGGTCGCGGACGCCGTCTCGGCGGAGACCGCGAAGGTCGATCTCCTGACAGGGTTGGCGACGCGCAGCGGCAAGAGCTTCGCGAAGGCGCTCGCCGCGGGCACGGCGGAACCGCCCCGGGTCGCGGAAGTCACCGAAGCTCTCGGCACCCAACTGGCCGAGGCGCTGGGGAAACGCCGCGAACTCGGCATCCGCCTCGCCCGGCTCCGTGACGACCTCAAGGCACTGGACCGGCAGATCGAAGCGAAGCAGGGCGTGTCCGAAGTGGACAGCGCGACAGTCACGGTCGAGCTGGAAAGCCAGGAAGACGGCGCGGAAATCGGTCTCGAGCTGTCCTATGTGGTCGCGAACGCCAGCTGGGAACCGGGGTACGACGTGCGCGTGCGCGGGGAAGACGTCGCGGTGACCTGGTACGGGCGGATCACCCAGCACACCGGCGAGGACTGGCCCGAATGCGAACTGGCCCTGTCCACCGCGCGGCCGGCGAACACCGTGGAGGTGCCGGAACTCGAACCGTGGTTCCTCGACCGCGTGCGACCGGTCCAGCCGTTGATGGCGCGCGCCCCTTACGGCAGCGCGTCGCCCGCGGGCGGCGGGATCCCTGAGGCGGTGGGCATGGCGGCGCCCGCCGCGCCCGCGATGGTGGCGCGGACCGCGTCCGTCGAGCAGGGCACCACCGCGGTCACCTACCGACCGGGCCGCCCGGTGGCGGTGCCGTCGGGAGCGCAGGGCCACCGCACGACGCTCGCGCACCTGGACCTCACGGCGAAACTGGGCTACATCACCGCTCCGGCGGCGTCACCGGAGGCGTTCCTGCGGGCGACCGTAGTCAACACCTCGGAGCACACGCTGCGGCCGGGGAAGGCGTCGGTGTTCCACGAGACGGAGTTCGTCGGCACCACGCGGCTCGACGTCTGGGCGCCGGGTGAGGAACTCGAACTCGCCCTCGGCGTGGACGACCGGATCCGGGTCGACCGCGAACTCGCGCACCGCACGGCGAGCAAGGCGACGCTGTCCGGCGTCCGCAAGCGGGAGGCCGCCTACAACACCACGATCGTCAACCACAGCCCGCGCGAGGCCGTCGTGACCGTGCTGGACCAGGCGCCGGTCTCCCGGGACGACGCGATCACGGTCCGGGACGTCCGCGCCGTGCCGGATCCGGTGGAGCGGACCGAGCTGGGTAAGTTCACCTGGCGGCTGGCGCTCGCTCCGGGCGCGAAGGGCGTCGTGACGCTCGGGTACCGGGTGGACGTCGCGAAGGGTGTCGAGCTGTCGGGGTGGCGCGAGTAGCCGTTGGGGAACGCTATGAAAGGTCCTTTCCTTGCAAATTTTGCAAGGAAAGGACCTTTCATAGCACTTGCCGGAGGCGGATCAGCCCTGCGAGATGTACGCCTCCAGCTGTTCCTGACTCTTCTCCAGCTGTTCCATCCGCGTCTTCACGACGTCACCGATGCTCACGATCCCCGCGAGCCTGCCGTCCACCAGGACCGGGACGTGCCGGATCCGGCGTTCGGTCATGAGGACCGACAGCTGATCGACCGAGTCCTCGGGGGTGCAGCTGGCGACCAGCTTCGTCATGATCCCGGCCACCGATCCGTCGAGTAGCTGGGGCCCGCGCTCGTTGAGCCGGCGCACCACGTCCCGTTCGGAGACGATCCCGACGATCTCGCCCTCGGCGTCGACGACCACCAGGGCACCGACGTTGTGCTCCGCGAGTCTCTCGAGCAGATCGGTGACGTTCGTCTCCGGCGAGACGGTCGCGACGGCCGCCCCCTTGTTCCGCAACAGATCGGAAATCCGCATACGCGCTCCTCCCGGATGGGTGACCTGAGTCACTCCAGGTTATGGCCTCACCGGCCCGCGCGAAAGTCCGGAGAGTCCGATTCGATACCCAGCCTGGTGGCGAGCGCGTCGTACGCCTCGATGATCCCTAGGCCGTAGGGGTCGTCGCCGAGCGCGCCGAGGGTGCCCCGCCCGAGCTCCCACTGGGCCTTCGCGGCCTCGTGATCACCGAGTTTGCGGTAATCCTCGGCGAGGTTCAGGTGCAGCGACGGGTAGAACCCGCGCACGGCCAGGGTCGCGTGGTACTCCTTGGCACGTTCGTCGGTGAGTGAATCGGCCGCCGCGAGCGCGCGGATATCCCAGGCGAGTTCGTCGGCCGGGTCGTCGCGGACGTCGGCCATGTAGTGCGCGAGCGCGCACCGGTGCAGCGGGTCGCCGTCCTCGCCGATCCATTCCCACAGCGCCGCGAACTTCTCCCGCGCTCCCGCCCGGTCACCGGAGATGTGCAGCTGGAGGCCGATGTTGATCTCGGCCATCACCTCGTCGCTCATTTGACGTCCGCGGCCGGCGCCGCCCAGGTGTTGCACGCCGACGTCGTCTTCCCGGAGAATCCGGCCTTCGCCCATTTCAGCTGGTTACGACGGCTGCCGTGGGTGTCGCTGTCGTCCGCGCGGCCGTAGTCCGCCAGCGCCGCGCCGGCCAGTGACCTGCTGATCGACCCGCGCCCGGCGGCCGCGGCCAGGGCGAGGGCGCCGAAGCAGTTCGCCTGCAGTTCGATGCGGCGGACGAGTTCCTTGTCGGCAGGCGAGTCCTCGTCCGGAGACGACATCTTCTCCGCGGCCGCCGACAGGATCCCACTGGAGCGCTGGACGTGGTGCCCGTACTCGTGGGCCATCGTCGCGAGGTGACGGGACCGTTCGAGGCCCGCGTCGCTCAGCATCCACTGGGTCGGCGCGTAGATCGTGGTGTCGCCTCCGCAGTAGTAGGCGACGGCCTCGTCCTCGCTCGGCGCTTTCCCGCAGGCGCTGGTCTCGGGCAGGGTCACCTGCACGGTCACCGTCGACATGGGCTCGTTCGCCTGGTCCAGGGCGGGTTTCCAGGCTTCGGCGAGACAGGAGGCGAAGGTCTTGTAGTAGGTCTCCAGCTTCGCGGGGTCACGACTGATCGACGGCAGGCGGCAGGTGACCTGGCCGAGGGCGATCCCCTCGGCCAGCAGCGGGTTCGTCTCCAGTTCCCGCACCTCCTTGGGCGCCGGTTTCGCTGTGCCGGCCGGCGCCTTCGCCCCTTCCGAGGTGAACGTGCCGGACGCCGGGAGGGCCTGGCCGTCGATCTTCCGCGGCCCTCCCGCGATGGCCATCCCGGTGGCGGTCAAGGCGACGACGATGAGCAGGCCGACCACGGCGGCGCCGGTGTTGCGGGGGCTTTCGGGACGAGGTGGAGCAGGCGCGAACGGTCCGGGTACCTCGTCGGTGCCGGTCATGGTGTCCCCCAAATGTGCGAGCTCCCAGCATACGGAGGAGGCCGCCCCAGTCGAAGACGCGCGCCGTAAACGGACACCTGGTGGCGCCGGGACGCGCGTCCCGGCGAGACTGTCGGCATGAGTGACGAGGACCCGTACCTGTGGCTGGAAGACGTGACCGGCGAAAAGGCGCTGGACTGGGTGCGAGCCCGCAATGCCGAGGCTCTGGAGGCACTGTCCACCGGCGAGCGGTTCGCCGGGATCCGTGACGAGGTCCGCGAGGTCCTCGACGCCGACAACCGGATCCCGTACGTCCGGCGCCGGGGCGAATACCTGTACAACTTCTGGCAGGACTCGGCCCATCCCCGCGGGCTGTGGCGCCGCACCACCCTCGAGCAGTACCGGCTCGACACGCCGGAATGGGAACTCCTGCTCGACGTGGACGCGCTGGCCGAGACCGACGGCGAGAACTGGGTGTGGCAAGGCGCGGCCGTCCTCCGTCCGGGCTATCACCGGGCGCTGGTCGAACTGTCGCGGGGCGGCGCCGACGCGACCGTGGTCCGCGAGTACGACCTCGACGAGCGCCGCTTCGTCGAAGACGGGTTCTTCGTGCCCGAAGCCAAGACCCGGATCGGCTGGATCGACCGCGACCGCGTCTACATCGGCACCGACTTCGGCACCGGGACATTGACCAGTTCGGGCTATCCGAGGCTGGCGAAGGAATGGCGTCGCGGCACCCCGCTCGAAGAGGCGACGGTGGTCTTCGAGGGCAAGCCGGACGACGTCTCGGTGTCCGCCCACCATGACCCGACAGAGGGCTGGGAGCGCGACTTCGTCTACCGGTCGATCGACTTCTACCGCACGGAGAGGTACCTCCGGACGCCAGGCGGACTGGAGCGGATCGAAGTCCCCGAAGACGCGCAGACGTCCTCGCACCGCGAGTGGCTGCTGATCCGGCTTCGCTCGGACTGGACCTTCGAAGGCACGACGTACCCCTCCGGCACCTTGCTCGCCTCCGGGTTCGACGCGTTCATGGCGGGTGAGCGCACCTTCACGACCCTCTTCACGCCGGACGCGCACACGTCGCTGGAGTACTGGGCGTGGACGCACAACCACCTGCTGCTCTCGACGCTGTCCGACGTCCGGACGGAGCTGCGCGTGCTCACGCCGTCGGACGGCTGGACCTCCCAGCCGCTCGCCGGTGCCCCGGAACTGGGCACGGCACAGATCACCGGCACCGATCCCGACGTCAGCGACGAGTACCTGCTCGATTCCAGCGGGTACACCCAGCCGTCGACGCTGACCTACGGGCACATCGGCGGCGACGTCGAAGTCCTCAAGCGCGCTCCCTCGTTCTTCGACAGCGAAGGGATGACGGTCTCGCAGTACTTCGCGACGTCCGATGACGGCACGAAGATCCCTTACTTCGTCGTACGTCCCTCCGACGCCGAGGGCGGACCGACGCTGCTGACCGGCTACGGCGGCTTCGAGGTCTCGCTGACCCCCAGCTACAGCGGCGTGATCGGCCGAGGCTGGCTGTCGCGCGGGGGCACGTACGTCGTCGCGAACATCCGTGGCGGCGGCGAATACGGACCGGACTGGCACGCCTCGGTGACCAAAGCGAAGCGATACAAGGTCTATGAGGACTTCGCGGCCGTCGCCGCCGACCTCGTCGAGCGCGGCATCAGCGAGCCTTCCCGCCTCGGGATCCAGGGCGGCAGCAACGGCGGGCTGCTGATGGGTGTCATGCTCACGCGCTACCCGCACCTGTTCGGCGCGATCGTCAGCCAGGTGCCGCTGCTGGACATGAAGCGGTATCACAAGCTCCTCGCGGGCGCGTCGTGGATGGCCGAGTACGGCGACCCCGACGACCCGGCGGAATGGGACTTCATCGGGAGGTACTCGCCGTATCAGAACGTCCGGAGCGGAGCCGGGTATCCGCCGGTCCTGTTCGTCACCTCCACCAGGGACGACCGGGTGCATCCCGCGCACGCGCGCAAAATGGTCGCGCGGATGCTGGAGCAGGGTCACGACGTGCGCTACCACGAGAACATCGAGGGCGGGCACGGCGCGGCGGCCGACAACGAGCAACTGGCGTTCAAGTGGGCGCTGATGCTGGAATTCCTGTGGGAGAAGCTCGCCTGACGACACGTGTCATGAAAGGGTCGTTCAGGACATTTTTCGTCCTGAACGACCCTTTCATGACACTCGGGGCTCACTCAGCCACCCGAGCCAGCACCACCCCGCCCACGATCAGCGCCATAGCGGCGAAGCGGCCGAAGCTGAGCGGGTCCTTGTGGATCACGATGCCGAAGACGATCGCGCCCACCGCGCCGATGCCGGTGAAGACGGCGTACGCGGTCCCCACCGGGAGCGAGTCCATCGCCTTCGACAGCAGGTACACCGCCGCGACGCCGAGCACGAAGCACAGCACGGTCGGCCAGAGCCGGGTGAAGTTCTCCGTCGGTTTGATGCTCTGCGACCAGGCGACCTCGACGACTCCGGCCGCCAGCAGGATTCCCCAGCCCATCAGGCTTCCGTTCCGGCCGCGGCCACCTTCTCGGCCGTCAGAAGCGCCTGTTCCCGCGACGCGATCCTGTCGGGATCGCGCGGGCTCAGCCGCGGGTCGACGAGGGCGTTCGTGAGTTCGGCATGCAGGAACGTGACGTCTCGAACGTCGTAGTGCCCGGCGAAGAAGTCACGCAGGTAGCGCTCGTGGTGGTCGACAGGCTGCCGGGGCGTACCCGGCAGATAGGTGCCACCACGCGCTCCCGCGACCACGAAAGCCTTGCCCGCCAAGGACATCTTCGGGAACGTCACCTGGTCGATCCACAGTTTGAGCGTCGCGGGGATCGAGAAGTTGTACATCGGCGCCCCGATCAGCACGACGTCGGCGGCGAGCAGTTCGGCCAGCAACGGCTCGATGACCGCCCAGGCCTCGCGCTGCTCCGGCGTCTTCACCACCGAGGCGTAGCCGGCCGGATCAGTGATCCCCGCGGTGAGGAGGGCGTCGCAGATCTCGGTCCAGGCCTGGCCGATCGGCGGCACCGGAGCGGCCGCCACGTCGCGATAGGTGTAGCCCGCACCGGGGTGTGCGGCACGCCAGACCTCGGCGAAGCGAGCGCTCAGCTCGCGGGAGAACGAGGTGCTGCGGGCGCTGGAGTCGAGGTGGAGAAGGTGGCTCATCGGGCCTCCCGGACCAGGAAATGGACACGATGTCCACTTGCTTCGCGGGGTACAAGTGGACGACGCGTCCGGATATTCCCTAGGCTGCGCACATGCCGACAGAAGATCTGCTCGCGACCGGTCCGGGACGAGAACGCTCGGACGCCGCCCGTAACCGCGCGAAGATCCTGAAGGCCGCCGAGGAGCTCTTCGCCGCACGTCCGGCCGCGGACGTCACCATGGAGGACATCGCCAAGGCCGCCGGAGTCGGCCGCGCCACGCTGTACCGCCGCTACCCGGACCGCTCGGCGATCGCCGTCGCCCTGCTGGACGAGCACGAGCGGGAACTGCAGGAGCGACTGCTCACCGGCCCTCCCCCACTGGGCCCGGGCGCGCCACCCGCCGAGCGGCTGGCGGCGTTCTACGCGGCGATGACCGGCCTGCTGGCCCGGCACGCGCATCTCGTCCTCGGCACCGAGGTCGGGCATTCACGGTTCACCACCGGCCCGTACCGGCTGTGGCGCACCCACGTCCGCTTCCTCGCCGAGCAGGCGGGCGCGAAGGATCCGGACGCGCTCGCCGACATCCTGCTGGCGCCGCTCGCCCCGGAAGTTTTCCTCTACCAGACCGGCGAACTCGGCCTGAGCCCCGAACGGATCACCGACGCGTTGAGCGAGCAGGCGCGGCGAGCGCTGGCCTGATCAACCGGCGAGGCCGTCGACGACGACCTTCATCACGGCCCGCCAGTGCTCACGCTGCGCGGTGCGCTCTTCGGGCCCGGCGAGCCGCTCCTGATGGAAGACCACGGTCGTCTTGCCCGGCCCTGCCGGACGGAGCCCGACCTGGACCGTGCTCTCGTGGGCCCAGTCCTTCGGCCGCCAGGTGAGGCGGATCTTCTCGCCCTCGCGGTAGCCGCGGACCTCGCCGACGACACCGTCGGCCGTCTCGTACGGAGCACCCTTCTCCGGCTCCAACCGCACGTCACCGAGCCAGGCCGCCAAGCCCGGACCCGAGAGATACTCCCAAACCTGTTCCTGCGGATACGCCACCGTCTTGGACACGCCGACCTCCCACCCCGCGTCCTTCGTCTTCCCGGGCAGCCTCAGCCTCGAACTCATGCTGACCGGCGGCCCGGGGCCGTACGAGCGCTACGAGATCGCGCATACGCCGTCCGGCCTCGCCGAGTGGTTCACCGGCTCCCGGCTGGCGCTGACCGCCCCGCTGACCGACGTCCGGATCCGGCCCGCCGAACTCGCCGCGATCAAGGAACTCCGGGACACGTTCTACCGCGTCGCGCCCGCTCTCGCCCGGGGCGAAGCGCCGTCGGACGACGACCTCGCCCTGCTGAACAGCGCGACCGCGGCGACCCCGAGGCCGCTCGCCGACCCGAAGACACGGAAACTCGCCTGGGCTCCGCCCGTCACCGGGAAACAACTCCTCGGCGCCGTCGCCCGCGACGCCATCGGCCTCGTCGCGGGCGAACGGTCCGGCCGCGTCCGCGAATGTTCCGCGGACGACTGCTACCTGCTGTTCTTCGACACCTCACGGTCGGGCAACCGCCGCTGGTACTCGATGGAGCGCTGTGGCAACCGCGCCAAGATCCGCGCCTACCGCGCGCACCGAAACCGCCTGATCGCTAGGATTCCCGGCGATGCAAGGTGAGGCGAAACTGGAACAGCGCGTCGTGGAGACGGCGGAGAAGCTGCTGTCCAAACGGAAATCGGTGACCGCGCTCGACGTCCTTGCCGGGATCGGCTGGCTGCCGGACCCGGTCCTCAACGCCTGGCACCAGGGCCGGATCCCCGTTCTGTCCGAGGCGCTGCCGGTGAACGCGGAGAAGCTGACCTTCACGCTCGGCGCGCTTCAGCGATGGGCGAAGGGGAAAGCCCTCGAAAGCACGGAGATCGAGCACGTCGGGGCCACCCGCGACCGGACTCGGTTGAAGGCCACCTCGGGTGAGCTGACCGGCCTCGACCCCCTGTTCCGGACGCAGTGGATCATGCCGGGGCTGTCCGAGGCCAAACGAGCGCAAGTCGTCGCCCGGCAGAAGAAGGCGCCGGATCTCATCGTCTCCGTGGCGCTGAAGGACTGGATTTGCGCCGACTGCGGCGGCACCGGCGACCTGCTGTTCCTGGAAAACGAAAAGCCGCACTGCCTCGACTGCGCCGACCTCGGGCATCTGGTCTTCCTGCCCTCGGGCGACACCGCCCTGACCCGCCGCGCGAAGAAGGCGAGCCGGCTTTCCGCCGTGGTCACCCGCTTCAACCGGTCACGGAAACGCAGTGAGCGGCAAGGGCTTCTGGTCGAAGACGCGGCGTTGCGCAGCGCCGAGGAACAATGCCTCGCCGACGAGGACGTCCGGGAACGACGCCGCGGCCGTGATCGCGTGCGGCGCGCACAGGAAGACGTCGAGTTCACCGCCCGGTTCTTCACCGCGATCACCGAGATGTTCCCCGGGTGCCCGCCGGACCGAGCACGCGCCATCGCCGAACACGCGGGCCTGCGCGGCAGCGGCCGGGTGGGCCGCTCCGCCGCCGGGCAGGAACTGGCCGAACGGGCGGTGTTCCTCGCCGTCGTCGCCTCGATCCGGCACCTGGACACCGATTACGACGACTTGCTCATGGCAGGCGTGGAGCGGCAGGCCGCGCGCGACCGCATCCACTCCGCCATCGAAACCGTGCTCGACCGCTGGCGTTCCTGATTACTGTCACGTTCCGGGCGCGAACCTCACAGCAAACCGTGAGAACGAGCCCACTCGCCGAACTCGGCGCCGGTGCAGGGTAAGCGCATGCCCGTGTCGCGGACCAGGTCGATGAGGTTCCCAGCGGCCACCTCGGTCAGCTTCCCATCCTGGCACGCTCGGGCCAGGAGCCAGACTGTTCCGTGAACCTCCAGGCCATACCGCCTGGCCACTCGGATCGCTGCCTGGTCATCGGTTATCGCGGTACAGCCCTCCAGTTCCGCGACGGCGAAAACGCTGGCCTCGCCCCGATCCCGCTCGCCCGCTCCGATCCTTTCCGCCCACTTCACGAAACATTCGAGTTCGCGGATCGTGTCGAGTCGACGCACTTTGATCCATTCGAGCTCCAAGGCATCCTGAAGAGCCGGATGAGCCGCCGCTCCAAGACGCAGTTCCTCGATGACCACATAAGTCGTTCGGCATTCATCGGAAACGAGCAGATCCCGAAGTACATCCAGCCGGTCCGCGCGCGCGAAGTGATTCAGGCACATCGCGTCGAGAACCAAGGGACGGTGAACGGTCACGAGCCGGCGCCCGTCTCGACTCCCGGCAGGTCCTCGATCTCGATCTCTCCGTGCATGAGCTCAACGGCTCTCGCGGGCGTGACGAAGTCCTGCCGCAGGGCCTCCATCACCGCGTGGGCGTAACCGGGAGGAACCCGTACCCCTTCGAGATCGGGCTGTGGAACCCATCCGACAGCGTCTCTGAGCTCCGCTCTCGTCGGCGCGTCGGAGAACCATCTCCCCAGACGATCCCCATCGAGCAGACCGGCGTGCCCCGCCTGCCGCACCGTTAGTGACCACGAAGTACGGAAGACCGCCGACAGCTTGATCAGTTCGCTACGCAGGCCGCTCTTCGCCACCTGTTCCAGCACACTGGACGGAAGCAGGAATTCCGCCGCGAACGCGTCGATGGCGCGCTCCCTGGCCTCACGAGAAGTCGATACGCCGAGGTCCGTCGAGTACTCGTCCCCCAGCACCAGATGCCCCAACTCGTGGGCGGCCGTCGCGCGGCGCCTGCCCGGATCGGCCAATCTGCTGACGACGGACACGCCGAAGTCCCCGTCGATCAGCGAGGCCCCGTCCCCGGGGAGGTCGGCCACCAAAACGTACTGCCCCGCCCGTTCACACTCCGCCACCAGCGTCCGGATCGGTTCTTGCCCCAGCCCATGCCGGCTTCTCAGCCACAAGGCAGCCTCACGCGCTCCCTGCGGATCTGTGACAGCGCGGTCGTACACAGCCGCTTTACCCGGCCTGAGGAGGTCAAGCGCGGCCACTTGCCGGACATCGTCCAGCCAGGCCGTCAGCTTGGCCTCCAACCGGTACGAGTCTCTGGAGAGGACGCTGTCCGTGTCATCGGCCAGGCTGGTCCGCCGCGACAGGACCGGCGGCTGCTCGCGGAGGAAGTGCCCCATGGGCACCTGCAGAACGGCAGCCAGCTTCGCCAGCTCAAGCGCGTCGATCTGCCGACCACCGGACTCGATCTTGGCGATCTTCGTGCGCTCCAAACCGACAGCGCTCGCCAAACCGGCCTGCGACAGGCCGGCCGCCAGCCGGCTCTCTCGGACGCGCTCGCCCACTTCAGCCCATTCCACCGGACCAGTGTGGTGCGATTTTCGCACATTCGTCAAGTCGGGCGTCCATCACCTGCGGACACGCTCGACGTTCATGGCCGCTGTCACGTTCCGGGCGCCGGTCTCGTCCGGGGAGTATGTCCTCCGCCTATCTGACCGTGGCCATCGTGACGATCGTGATCAACGCCGGGATCGCCGCCGCCGACCTCGCGCGTGTCCCGTTCGTCCTCAAGAATTCCGCCGAAGTCGACGTGCCCCCGTCCTGGATCCCGCCGCTGGCCTCCCTGAAGGCGGCGGGCGCGGCCGGGCTGCTGCTCGGTCTGCTCGGGGTGCCGTTCGTCGGGACCGCGGCGGCCGTCGGTCTCGTGCTGTTCTACGTCGGCGCCGTCGCCACCCATGTGCGCGCCCGTGTCTTCTACAACATCGCCTTCCCCGCCGGTTTCCTCGGGCTGGCGGTGGCGACCTTCGTCCTCGATCTCGCTCAGGCCAGGTAGGGACCGAAGTGCTCGGCGACGACGTCCGCGACCGCTTCGGCGTCGCGTGAGCCGTCGATCTCCAGCACCCGGATGCCGAGCCCTTTCGCGGTCCGGACGGCGTCCTCGGCGACAAGCCGATCTCGCTCGATCCGGTTGTGCTGCGCCCGCTCGGGATCGCTGACCCGGTGCACCACCGCGGCGGCGCGAGGCAGGACTCGGAGCTGATGCTCACGGAAGTCATCGGTGGGCACCATGACGATCATCCGCCGCGGCGAATCCAGGAGCGGCGCGACGAGTTCCGGGCGCAGTCCCCAGCCCTCGGCGAGGATCGGGCGCCCGGAGACAAGCGCACGCAGATCGTCCAGTGCCCACTCGAACCGTGTCGGGAACCCGGCGATCGTGTCGGCCGCCATCCGTTCGGGCGTGGTGTCCACCCAGACGGAGTCCGGGTCGGGATCCGCGACGGGCAAACCCTTGCGGCCCCGGTGGGCCACGCGGCGATCCTGGTGGGCGCGCGCGTCGTGGAAGTCGTAGTGGTAGACGGTGATGCCGAGGCGGTACGCCAGCAGCCGGGAGACGGTGGACTTCCCCGCCCACTGGCCACCGCAGATCCACAGCGCTCGCCCGAGCGTGCCGAACGGATCGGCGATTCCGCCGTCAAGGGTCATCGAGGCCTCCAGTCCCGACAGCGAGTAAAGACCCTTTCGTGAGCAGGACCAGCCTCGACGGCGCTTGACCGCGAAGGCACCTGATTCGCTGGGTGATCCGGACACGCTCGCGGACCGCGCCGTCCTGCTCGATCCGGAACAGAAGCCCGCCCTCGTCGGCGATCACGAACCCGCCGTCGACGGACGCGACCGAGGGCACGAATCGCCGGTCGTGGTCGATCCTCCAGCGCGCTGTCCCGTCCGACGCGTCGACCACCGCGCAGCCACCCCGCCGCTCGGCCAGCCACAGCAGGCCACCGCGTCGTTCCACCGCGCGGGGGAAGAGATCTTGCTCGGCGTGGACCAGTGTCTCGGCTTTCCTTTCGGACAGCCGGACGCGGACGACCGAGCGATCGCCGCACCGCACCAGGAAGCCGCCCTCGTCGTCCGGGACGAAGGCGGGCCCGCTGTCGGGTCCGACGAGTGGCCCCGGCAAGGACCAGGTGGCCGACTCACGGCCGTCGTCCCGGTCGATCAAGCACACGGAGTCGCCGCCCGGCTCGCCGATCAGGAACCCGTCAGCGGTGGCGGCCGGAAGCGCCGTGCCGCGGCGATCCTTCGCTCGCCAACGCACATCACCGGTGCGGAGGTCCACAGCGGACAGTGGCGTGCAGCCGCGCCAGCCGCCCACGAGGACGACGTCTTCGTGCACCGCGACATGCCCTGCGAACGAGCCCGGCTCGACCTGCCAGACGTCCTCCCCGGTTTCGACGTCCAGGCAGCGCAATCGGCTGACGTTCTGGGGGATCACCAGGCAGTACTGCCCTTCGATCACGACGTCTCGCGGCCACGTCCCGACCGGGACGTCCCAGCGCACCGAACCATCGGCGGGCTCGAGACCGACCACTCTCGTGCTCCGCTCGTGCACGACCAGATGCCGCGCGGTGACCGCCATCGCGGACGGTGAACCGGCTTGACACAGCGACCGTTCCCAGCGGACGTCGAACACGAGATCAGTTCAGCAGCCGACCGGCCACCACACAACAAAGTTCGCCGAAGCAGGCTTCCGGATACCGACGCGGAGCACTTACGCGCATCGCGCGGTATTGCCGGCCTGAACGCTCCATTTACATAAACTATGAATATAAAGCTGCTATGCTTCGAGCATGAGTCGTCGCGACACCGCTCCTGGCGCGTCCGCCGCCATCGGGGCGGCCCTCTACGGCTTGGCCACCAGGGCCGCGAGACGCCTGCCCCGGGACATGAGCCTGACGTCCGCCGCCACCCTGGCCACCCTGGACCGGACCGGCCCGCGGCGCATCACCGATCTGGCCGCGGTCGAGGGCGTCACCCAGCCCGCGATGACCACCCTGGTCCGGGTGATGGAGGAGTCCGGCCTGGTCGAGCGGCGGGGCGACACGTCCGACAAGCGGGTCACGCTGGTGTGCCTGACCGAGGCCGGCGCCTCCTATGTCCGGACGCGGCGCCAGGCGGGTGTCCGCGCGTTCGATCGGCTGATCGGCGAGCTCTCCGGCGACGAGGTCGAGGCGCTGGTGGCGGCCCTTCCGGCGCTGAAGCATCTGGCAGAGCTCGAAGGCCAGGATCGCGAAGGGCCGAAGCAGTGACCAGGCAGCGGGTCGTGGTGAAGGCGTTCCCGGTGCCGCGTCCCGAGACGCGGCTGCTGGTCCCCGCCCTGATGTTCATCGCCCTGGTCGTGGCGGCGGTCGCCAGCCTCGGGGCGCCACTCATCACCAGCGTGGCGACCTCGTTCCACGTCTCGCTCGGCAGCGCGCAGTGGACGCTGACCGTCGCGCTGCTCAGCGGCGCCGTCGCCACACCGGTCCTGGGCCGGCTCGGAGCCGGCCCGCACCGGCGGGCCACGATCCTCGCCACGCTGGCGGTCGTCGTCGCCGGCAGCGCGCTCACCGTGCTGCCGCTGCCGTTCGCGTGGCTACTGGCCGGCAGGGCGGCCCAAGGCGTCGGGCTCGGGCTGACAGCGCTGATGATGGGCGTGGCCCGGGACCACCTCCCCGAGGAACGCGGCGCGGCCGTGATCGCCCTGATCTCGGTGGTCTCGATCATCGGGGCCGGCGTCGGCTACCCGCTGGCCGCGCTGCTCGCCGAACTCGGCGGAGTACGAGCCGCCTACGGCCTCGGCCTGGTCGTCACCGCCGCCGCCCTCCTGACCGCGTGGCGCTCCATGCCCGAAGCCCCCGAAGGCCGCTCCGCCCGCGTGGGTGTGGCAGGCGCGGTCGTCCTGGCCGCTGCGCTGGTCCTGGTGCTGTTCCTCGCCGGCGAACGGAATCTGTGGAGTCGACACCTCGCTGTGGCGGCGGTCCTCGCCGTCGTCGCGGTGGTGCTGCTCTGCGTCTGGGCCGTCATCGAATCGCGCAGCACGACGCCCCTGGTCGATGTGCGGGCGGTGCGGAACCCGGCGGTCGCCGGGGCGAACCTCGCCATGTTCGTCGGCGGGATCGGCATGTACCTCCTGCTCACGCTCGTCACCCGCTACGCGCAGACGCCGCACGGCGCCGGCTACGGCTTCGGCTTGACCACCTTCGTCGCCGGACTGGTCCTCATCCCGTTCTCGGTGCTGGGGTTCGTCGCCGGCAAGCTCACGCCGTGGGTCCGGACGCGGATCGCCGACCCCCTGCTCCTGGCCGGCAGCGCCGTCGTGGTCGGAGGCGGGTTCGCCCTGTTCGCGGCGGCCCGGTCGGACCCGGCCGAACTGTTCGCGGCGATGGGCGTGCTCGGCTTCGGCGTCGGCGGCTTCTCGGCCGCGATGCCCGGCGTCATCCTGGCCGTCACCCCCAAGACCGAGACGTCGAGCGCCATGAGCTTCAACTACGTCATCCGCAGCGTCGGGTACTCCCTGGGCAGCGCCATCGGCGGCCTGATCCTCGCCGCGGGCACCGGCCCCGGCCACCTCTTCCCCGACGACAGCGCCTACACCACCGCGGCGCTGGTGGGCATCGGCGCCATGGCGATCACGACGCTGACAAGCCTCGCTCTCGCCCGCCGACGCTCGCCCAAGACCAACCCGTAAGTCAGATGTACTCATCCCAACACTGGAGGTTCGATGCCCAAGGGCTACTGGGTCAGCGTCTACCCCGCCATCACAGACCCTGAGGGGCTTGATGCCTACAACGAACTGGCTGGTCTGGCCGTCAAGGCCGCGGGCGGGCGGGTGGTCGCGCGCGGTGGCAGCAGGGTCGTCGCACACGAAGCCGGAATCGCCGAGCGCGTCGTCCTGATCGAGTTCGACAGCTTCGAACAGGCGGCCGCCGCCTACGAGAGTGCGGCCTATCAGAAGGCGTTGGCCGCGCTCCCCGACGGCTTCGAGCGCGACTTCCGCGTCGTCGAAGGAATCGGCTGACCGACGTCCAGCCGGACCTTCACTGAAGGACCCTGCCGGGAGCCCGCCTCGACGGCGGGCTCCCCTTCCAGGCCGCACATCATCCGGCTATGCGGACGATGCCCGATCCGTTTCAGCTGCAGCCGGAGGTCGCTCCGCACCCTTCGCAGGCGTAGCACGAACCGGCGGGCCGCATCTTGGTGCCGCACGTCATGCAGAGCGGCGCGTCGGAAGCGGTGCCGAGGTTCAGTTCCACCAGTTCCGCCGTCGAATGCGCCACCTTGGCGGGTGCCGCGGCCGACGAGTCCACAGTGGACCGAAGGGCGTCGATGTCGACGTTCTCCGGTTCCGCGGCGGGAGTCGCGCCGTAGGTCGCCTCGACCTGTGCCGAGCGCTCGTCGGCGGTGAAGATGCCTAGCTGCGAACGCTTCTCGTACGGCAGGTAGTCCAGCGCCAGCCTGCGGAACAGATAGTCCATGACACTGGTGGCGATCCGGATGTCCGGGTCGTCGGTCAGGCCGGCGGGCTCGAAGCGCAGGTTGGAGAACTTCGAAACGTAGAACTCCAGCGGGATCCCGTGCTGCAGGCCGACCGAGATCGACATGGAGAACGCGTCCATCACACCCGAGAGGGTCGAACCCTGCTTGCCGAGCTTCACGAAGATCTCGCCGAGCCCGTCGTCCGGATAGGAACCGGCGTGCAGGTAACCCTCGGCGCCGCCGACGGTGAACGACACCGTCTGGCTCGGGCGCTTCTTCGGGAGGCGCTTGCGGACCGGCCGGTACTCGACGACCTTTTCGGCCTCGGGCTCGGCCTTCTCCTTCTTTCCGCTGGACAGCGGCTGGCCGACCTTGCAGTTGTCGCGGTAGATCGCGAGCGCCTTGAGGCCGTGCTTCCAGCCCTGGAAGTAGATCTCCTCGACCTCTTCGACGGTCGCCGACTCCGGCATGTTGACCGTCTTGGAGATCGCACCGGACAGGAACGGCTGCACCGCGGCCATCATCCGGACGTGCCCCATCGGCGCGATGGACCGCTCCCCCACCGCGCAGTCGAACACCTCGTAATGCTCCTGGCGCAGGCTCGGGGCGTCGACGACGTGACCGTGCTGGGCGATGTACTCGACGATCGCTTCGACCTGCTCGGCCTGGTAGCCGAGCGCGGCCAGGGCGCGGGGGATGGTCTGGTTGACGATCTGCATCGAACCGCCGCCGACCAGCTTCTTGAACTTGACCAGCGAGAAGTCCGGCTCGATGCCGGTCGTGTCGCAGTCCATCATGAAGCCGATGGTGCCGGTGGGGGCGAGCACCGAGGCCTGCGCGTTGCGCCAGCCGCCGGCCTCGCCCAGTTCGATGCCGCGCTTCCACTCCTGGGTCGCGAGCGCGCGGACCTCGGCGTCGTTGGCGTGGTGGGTCCGCACCAGTTCGTTGGCGGCGGCGTGCTTGCGCATGACCCGCTGGTGCGCCTCGGCGTTGCGCGCGTAGCCCTCGTACGGCCCGACGACCGCGGCGAGTTCGGCCGAGCGCCGGTACGAAACGCCGGTCATCAGTGACGTGATCGCGGCGGCGAGCGCGCGGCCTCCGTCGGAATCGTAGGCGTGCCCGAGCGCCATCAGCAGCGCGCCGAGGTTCGCGTAGCCGATGCCCAGCTGGCGGAACTTGCGGGTGGTGTCGCCGATCGCCTCGGTCGGGAAGTCGGCGAAGCAGATCGAGATGTCCATCGCGGTGATGACCAGCTCGACGGCCTTCGCGAACAGCGGCGCGTCGAAACCGCCGTCTTCGGTGGCGAACTTGAGCAGGTTCAGCGAGGCCAGGTTACAACTGGAGTTGTCCAGGTGCATGTACTCGGAACACGGGTTGGACGCGGTGATCCGGCCCGATTCGGGGCAGGTGTGCCAATCGTTGATCGTGTCGTCGTACTGCAGACCGGGATCCGCGCATTCCCAGGCGGCCTGCGAGATGGTGCGGAACAGCTTCTTGGCGTCGATCCGGTCGAGGACCTCACCGGTCATCCGGGACCGCAGGCCGAAGTCGCCCTGGGACTCGACGGCCTTCATGAACTCGTCGGAGACGCGGACCGAGTTGTTCGCGTTCTGGTACTGGACGGAGGCGATGTCCGAACCGGACAGGTCCATGTCGAACCCGGCGTCACGGAGGACCTTGATCTTCTCCTCTTCGCGGGCCTTGGTCTGCACGAACTCTTCGACATCCGGGTGGTCGACGTCGAGCACGACCATCTTCGCCGCGCGCCGGGTGGCGCCGCCGGACTTGATGGTGCCCGCGGAGGCGTCGGCGCCGCGCATGAAGGACACCGGCCCGGACGCGGTGCCGCCGGAGGACAGCAGCTCACGCGAGGAACGGATGCGGGAGAGGTTCAGGCCGGCACCGGAGCCGCCCTTGAAGATCAGGCCCTCCTCACGGTACCAGTTGAGGATCGACTCCATGGTGTCGTCGACCGAAAGGATGAAACACGCCGAGACCTGCTGCTTCGACGTCGTGCCGACGTTGAACCACACCGGGGAGTTGAAGCTGAACACCTGGTGCAGCAGCATCCACGTCAGCTCGTGCTCGAAGACCTCGGCGTCGGCGGGGCTCGCGAAGTAGCGGTGTTCGCGGCCCGCGTTGACGTAGGAGTGGACGACGCGGTCGATCAGCTGCTTGAGGCTCTGCTCGCGCTGGGGTGAGCCGACGGCGCCGCGGAAGTACTTGCTGGTGACGATGTTCGTCGCGTTGACCGACCAGAAGTCGGGGAACTCGACGCCGCGCTGCTCGAAATTGACCGTGCCATCGCGCCAGTTCGTCATCACGACGTCCCGGTTCTCCCAGGTGACCTGGTCGTACGGGTGGACGCCCTCGGTGGTGAAGACGCGCCGCACGGTGAGCCCACCGGCCTGCTGCTTCTTCTTCCCACTCGTCCGCGTTGTGGCCGGGTTGCCTGTTCCCACGGTCTCGGTCATGGGTCTTTCCCTCACTCCCACGCGGGAGGCGGCATCAGCCGTCTTTCGCGTCTTGATCGCTCTCGTCCGGTGCGGCAGCCATGGCCTCACGAAGGTCCGAGATCTCCTTCTCGAAATCCTCGACCGAGGAGAAGGAGCGGTAGACACTGGCGAACCGGAGATAGGCGACGCCGTCGAGTTCGCGCAAGGGGCCCAGGATCGCCAGGCCGACCTCGTGACTCGGGATCTCCGCCAGCCCCGCCGACCGGATCGACTCCTCGACCCGCTGCGCGAGCTGCTGCAGCGCGTCGTCGTCGACCGGCCTGCCCTGACAGGCGCGGCGCACCCCCCGGACCACCTTGTCCCGGCTGAACTGCTCGGTGACTCCGGACCGTTTGACGACGGCGAGCACCATCGTCTCCGAAGTGGTGAAGCGACGGCCGCAAGCGGCGCACGAGCGCCTCCGCCGGATCGCTTGACCTTCGTCCACCTCTCGGGAGTCGACGACCCGAGAGTCCGCATGCCGGCAGAACGGGCACCTCATCCGCCGATCACCTTCCCCTCCGCGCCGGCCGGTCCCGAGTGGACGCCCGCTCCCGTCGCCACGCAACGACGGAAAAGATCGACCTGTGGATCGATCTGTGGACATCCGGTGGGTGAACACCGGCCAGCTGTGGACAACTGGTACCGAGTCTACCCCAAGCTATGGACCAACTACAGCCATGTAACTACTACATATAGCGGTGGAGACTAGATCGCAGGTCGGACGCACGCAAGCGCAACGGCCGGGTCGATCAGACACGAAAGGGGAGCTCACCCACGACGGGTGAGAGCGGCCTTCAGGATCACCTCCCGCCCTCCGCGACACCTGCCGCGATGGGGACAGTGAGCGGCAGTCCGGGCACGAGGGTGGCGCCTTCCAGGGAATTGAGTTCCTTGATCTTGTCGACGACCGCGCCGGTGTCACTACCTGGCGCGAATCGCGCCGCGAGATCCGCGAGCGTCTCCCCCGTGGAAACGGACACCGTCGTGGTCTGCCGGGGCACCGCGGCGCCCGGGACACCGGCCAGGATCAGACCCAATCCGGTGACGAACCCGGCGACGAGCAAGGCCATCCCGACGAGCGACGGCCACCGGAGCGGGAGCCGCCGGGGCGCCGGGCACGCCGGGGAGGAAGTGGCCACGCCGGGACGACGGCCCGCCACGACCCGCGCCCTCGTCGGCGGGCGCAAGGGTTCGGCGCGCCTGCCTCGCACCACCCGCACGGGCCTGGTGAGCCCTGCCGGAACGGACCCGGGGGAACTGGGCCGCGCCAGTCCCCGATCGGCCAGAATCGACATCGGAACCTCCTCGCAAGTCCTTGCCGCACTCGGCGCCGGGCCCGAACCCGGCGGCCAAGATCGAACACGCGTTCTATCGAACGCCCGTGCGAATGTGTACCACCTTCCACCGACAAAAATCGAGCGACACGGCGTGTCCATCGAACAGATGTTTGAAATCATCGTCCCGGCGGGCTAACGTCGTTGACCAGGGCGTCTGCTGCGCGGACGCCGCCGGTGCCGTGGGCGGGAAGATCGTCCGCCACCGGCGAAGACACGCGAAGTCGGTCCGGGGAACCGGACGTACTGGGAGGCGACGCAGAGATGAAGGAGCGAGACGGTGGCTAAGGAGAGCAAGGCGGGGAAAGCGCCTAGGGGCTCGGGTAAGGTGCGCGCCTTGCCCGAGGTCTACGAGGTGGACGAGACCCTGACTGTGCGGCAGCAGCAGGTTCTCGACGTGATCAAACTGTGGGTGAGCCGCTTCGGCTACCCGCCGAGTGTGCGTGAGATCGGCGAGGCGGTCGGGCTGACCTCGACCTCGTCGGTGTCGCACCAGTTGCAGGCCCTGCAGCGCAAGGGTTATCTGCGACGCGACCCGAACCGCCCGCGTGCGGTGGGGGTGCTCGCCACGACGGACGACAACCCGATGGGCATCGACGTCGAGCAGCCGCAGTCGGCCGCGAAGGCCGCGTACGTGCCGCTTGTCGGCCGGATCGCCGCCGGTGGACCGGTGCTGGCGGAGCAGGCGATCGAAGATGTCTTCCCGCTGCCGCGGGAGATCGTCGGTGAGGGTGAGCTCTTCCTGCTCAGCGTCACCGGTGACTCGATGATCAACGCCGCCATCACCGATGGCGACTGGGTCGTCGTGCGCCAGCAGCCCACGGCCGACCCCGGCGAGATCGTGGCGGCGATGATCGACGGCGAAGCGACGGTCAAGACGTTCAAGCGCAAGGACGGCCACATCTGGCTGATGCCGCACAACGATGCGTACGAGCCCATCCCGGGTGACGACGCCACGATCCTCGGCAAGGTCGTCGCCGTTCTGCGCCGGCTGTAGCCGAGAGCCGCCGTAGTCCAAGCCGGAGTGCGCCGGGATCCCGGGCCGTTCGAGGCCCGGGTCAGGCTCGGCGAGCTTCGGTCAGGCGCGGCGTTTGCGGAGCCTGCCGACCACCAGCAGGCCGCCGATCACGACGATCGCGGCGATACCGACCTGCACGTACGGGAAATCAGATCCCTGGCTCGTGCCACCGGCCGCGGACGTCCCGCCCGACGTGCTGCCCTCGGATTTGGCCGCGTCCACGGCAAGTGCCGCCGCGCCCTTCACCGCGCGGATCTGCTCTCCGACGCCCTCCCCACCGGACAGCAGGGTCCCGTCCGGATCGAAGGCGATCGCCTCGCCCTGCTTCTCGTTCGGCAGGGGCACCCGCACGGGTTCGCGCTGCAGCGCGCTCTTCAGGTCCCCGTCGGTGACGGCGTAGAGATAGGCGTCGGTGTAGGTCCGCAACGCGACCACCGAACCGTCGGCCATCGACGCCGCCCCGGTCACGGTCATCGTCCCGATCGACGCGACCGGCCCTCCCGGCGTCGAGGTCTCCTTGATCTGCAAGGATCCGACGTTTTCCAGCGGGGTCGGGCCAGGGCTGGTGAGCGGCCCGGTCGGCCGGTACACCTTCGAGTCGCCGAACATGTCCTTGGTGATCAGGTACGGCGTGCCCGAACGATCCATGATCAGCGCTTCGACGTCGTGCTGCCCGTCGGGATAGGTGAGCCGGTGGATCTTCGCCTCGCCCTGCGGGGTCAGCGAGATCAGCGCGACCGTGTCCCGCCGCTTGCGGTTGTCGCCGGTGTCGGAAAGCCAGAAGGTGCCATCCGCGGTGCGGGCGAGGTCTTCGGGATCGTATGGATCCGTCGAGGACGAGATGACCTTCTGGACCTTGCAGTCGCGGCCGAGCACGAAGACCTGCGTCTTGGTTCCGCCGTCGTTGAGCGCGTACAGATGCTCGCCGTCGGAAACCAGGCCGGAAAGCTCACTGAGCCGGGAGTCGCTGTTCTTGCACACCGGCTGCGGGGCCGGGACTTCCTGTGCCACGGCGGGAGCCGTCCCGCCGAAGAACGCCGACAGCACGACCACGGTCGCGATAAGCCCCCGCACATCCACCTCCGTACCGTGGAACCCCTGAAGCCCCACACTACGGAGACGTCCGGGACGGCGCGCAGTTCGGTGCGAACGCCGAGATGGCGCGGAATGTCGCGTAGCCCACTTTCAGCGGATAGCGGCTCGTGAGTGGTGAGGACGGTTCTAGTGGCGGGTAGGGCAACGGTGCCGGGTCGACGTGTCCGGCGAGGACGCTAGGTGTCACTCAGGGTGAGGGGTGTGTGGAAATAGGGACGCTCAACGTCCCTATTTCCACACACCCTCCCTGTCCGACCGTCGTGACCGGTCCGGTCACGACAGGACTGTGTGGATTTCCGGTCATCCAACGATGCTGTTGGTTTTCTCTGGTCAGGCGGCTGGGGTGAGGGAGAGGTGGCGGACTGGGCTGGTTCGTGTGGTGGCG